>JASLDQ010000091.1 GCA_030151505.1 Chromobacteriaceae bacterium | reverse complement strand
CCGTCGCTTTATGCGGGCTTCAATCGCTTTTACGAAACGTTGACCGACCCACAGGCAGAACATCTGCAAAAGGAGTGCGCCGCCGTCGGGTTTTTCACCCGGCTGCAGCAGACGCTCGACCCCGCGCCGGTCATCCGCCACGAGGCGAATGCCAGGCTCGAGCGCGCGGCCGACTTCATCCGCGGCAACTGCGTCCGCCCGCTCTCGCTGGACCAGATCTGCCGGGAAGCGGACCTGTCGGCGTCATACCTGATCCGCGCGTTCAAGCAACGCTATCACATGACTCCCCATGCCTTTCTGCTCAACCGGCGGATCGAATTCGCCCGTTCCCGCCTCCGGCAGGGCAGCCCGATCGCGGCGGTCGCACTCGATGCCGGCTTTGCCGATCAGGCCCATTTCCAGCGGGTCTTCAAGCAGTTCCTCGCCGCCACGCCGGGGCAATACCGAGGCTGACAAGCCGGAAGAACTACGACGCCAGCAGATAGAGGGCGCTGCCCGCCAGTAGGGCGGTCATCAGACGGTTGAACCATCGCAGCCGGTCTGGACGGTGCAAATGTCGGTGCAG
This sequence comes from Chromobacteriaceae bacterium, assembly GCA_030151505.1. Taxonomy (GTDB): domain Bacteria; phylum Pseudomonadota; class Gammaproteobacteria; order Burkholderiales; family Aquaspirillaceae; genus JASLDQ01. Next base: position 10,630 of record JASLDQ010000091.1, on the reverse strand, counting down.
CAGCGTCCCCGCCCACGCCCAGCATGCGACCGAGCCGTAGCAGATCACGAGGTAGATGGCCGCAAACTGTCCGATCAGCAGTAGCTCGCCGTCGGCCGCAAACGCGCCCATGCCCGCCACCGCCGCAAGCCATGCCTTGGGGTTCAGCCATTGCATGACGGCTCCGTATGCAAACGAGGGGGCTTTGTCCTCCGGCTTGATCTCGAGCCGGCCGCTGTCGGTGCCCAGCCTGTACGCCATGAACAACAGGAATGCGACGCCCGCCAGCTGGATCGCCCGGATCGAAGCCGGCCAGCGGCTCAACACTTCATACAGTCCCAGACCCGTCAGCAGAAACAGCAGGGTGAAGCCGACCGCGGCGCCCGCGACGTGGCGCAGGCTGGCCTGCAGCCCGTGCCGGGCGCCGGCGCTCAAGGCCACGATGTTGACGGGACCGGGGGTGATCGATGTGGCCAGTGCAAACGCGGCCATGGAAAGAAAAATGCTCACTCAATGCCTCTGTCGGGTTGGGATAGACCAGGCCGACCTTAGCGGGGGGCGAGCAAGGCGTATTGCAGGAAATTGCCCTGCCGGCACCGGTGGTGTTCTCCGGTCCGGCGAGGCGAAATCGAGGCGGCAAGCCGGGGGCGAACGATGCCGGAACGCGAATGACACGAAAAAACGGCAGCCGCGCGGGCTGCCGTTTTGACGATACAAGAACGGGTCAGGGCTCAGGCCTTGACCAGTCTGGCCGGAATGCCCTGGCGCACGCTGGTGCCCGACACCGGGTCGACCCAGACCGACTTGCCCTTCACGGTCGGGTCGGCCAGTCCCAGATCGTTCAGGTTCACCCCGGCGTCCAGTCCCTTGAGCTCGGGCTGGCGCTCGCCGCCGATCTTGTGCGCCCGCGCGCCGAGTTCCTTGTGGCCGTAGCCGTGCTCGACCGCCACCACGCCGCGCATGATGCCGTGGCGGATCAGCACCGTGGCGGCGCGCTTGCCGCCCGGGGTTTCGATCATCACCTCGTCGCCGTGGCTCAGCCCCAGCCGTTTGGCGTCGTCGGCGTGGATCGATACCGGATTGCTCGGATGCAGGCCGCGCAGGCGCGGCGAGGCGATGGCGTAGCTGTTCATCAGCGCCGATTTGAAGCTGATCAGCTGCAGCGGCCAGTCCTGTTCGGTGTAGTGGCTGCGCACCGGCGTGCCGTCGGCAAAGCGGGGCGGCAGCCACATCGGCACGCCGGAGAAGCGCTTGCCGGTCTGGCTGTCCTTCGAGGCGCCGACCATCTCGTTGTAGACCTGCATCGGCTTGTCCCAGCGGTTGGTGGCCCACTCCGGATGCTCTTCGTCGTAGGTGTCCTTGTAAGGCTGGTAGCGCCCGCCGCGGGCCAGCACGAAGGCCACCTTGCGCCATTCTTCCGGCTTGAGGGTGTGCTCCAGCGCCGGCTGGAGGCGGGCGAGCCCCGACATCGCGAGGTCGTCGTCGCTGGCGTCGGCCACCGGCTCCTTGCCCAGCCAGGCCACGTTGGCGCCGGCGCGCAGATACCAGTCCTCCGGCCGCTCCAGCGGGAACAGCTTGCCGTCGGCGTCGCTGATGGCATCGCGGCCGAAGCCGGGCAGGACCATGCTCTTTGCCAGCGCGATGAAGAAGGTTTCCATCCCGATGGCCTGGCCGTCGGCCAGCTTGTCGGCCTTGGGTTCCACCACCGGCCAGCGGGCGGTGCTGGCCTTGGTCGGCACCGCGCCCCAGGCCGAAGCCCAGCCCCACGATTCGTACATCAGCGAGTCCGGCACGATGTAGTCGGCAAAGGCGTTCGATTCGTTGATCAGCGGGTCGACCGAAACGATCAGCGGCAGCTTTTTCGGGTCAGCCAGCTCCTTCTCCACCTGCGCGCGCAGGCCGGTGACGCCGTAGATCGGGTTGCACGACCACAGGATCAGCGCCTTGAGCGGGTAGGGGTTGCCGCCGAGTGCGGCCGGCAGCCAGTGCGTCGTCAGGCCCGGCGCGTTGGGGAACCACGGCGCGGCGGCGGGGTAGGGCTTCTCGCCTGCGGCCTTCTTGCGGGCGAACTCGGCCGATTTCTCGTAGGGCACGTTGCGGCCCAGCGGCGTGCCGGACGGCTTGATCTGGCCGGGGAAGGCCGCGAGGTTGTAGCGCGGTCCCTCGCCGTCCTCCTTGAAGCCGCCACCGTTGCGCAGGGTGCCGCCCTTCCAGTTGAGGTTGCCGATCAGGGTGTTCAGCATCATCAGGCTGAAGGTGTTGTAGAAGCCGCTGCCGGACATCATCCCGCCGTGGGCGTTGATGGCGGCACGCTTGCCGTGCGAGGTGAACTCGCGCGCCAGCCCGACGATGGTGGCCTCGGGAATGCCGCAGGCGGCGCTGTAGGCGGCAAGGCTTTCCTGCCGGGCCGACGCCGCCAGCAGGGTGAAGGAGGTCTGCACCTGCATGGGGCTGCCGGCCACGTCCACGCTGCCGGTGTATTCCAGCTCGGCCGGCGTGGTAGCGGCGTCGTGGGCGAGCAGCGCGCCGCCGCCGGCCGGGATGACCACGAAGGCGTCGCCGTCGCCGTAGCGGTCTTCTTCCTTGTCGAAGCTGATCCAGCCCATGTCGGAGGCGCGCAGGAAGCGCCCGAAACGGGGGTGATCCGGCTGGCGGACGATCAGGTGGCTGGCATTGCTCCACGACGGCTCGCCGTTGGCGAGGGCGACGGCGGCATTGGGGTTGGACAGGTAGGCTGCGTCATGGCGCTTCTCGTCGAGAATCCAGCGGATCATCGCCATGCCCAGCGCGCCGTCGGTGCCGGGCTTGATCGGAATCCAGTTACCGCGCTCGCGGGTGGCGAGGTTGTCGGCGTTGGACAGCACCGGGTCGACCACCACGTAGTTGAGCTTGCCGCCGGTGCGGGCCTTGGCCAGCAGGGTGCCCTGGCGCTTGAACGGGTTGCCGGCGTTGCCTGGCGCGGTGCCGACGAAGATGACGAACTCGGCCTGGGCGAAATCCGGCTTGGCGTGCGGCATCTTTTTCAGGTCGCCGAACATGGCGCCGGAACCGGAGCGGTAGGCCCCGCCGCAATAGGAACCATGGCCGACGAAGTTGAGAGTGCCGTAGGCCTGCTGCCAGAAGCGGCGGGCGAAGGGCTCGCGGCCGTCGTTGACGCTGCTCCAGACCGCCACCTGGTTGACCCGCGGCCCGAGTTGCGGCGCAGCCGGGTCGATCGGGTCGAAGTTGCGCAGCGCCTTGAGGCCGTCCACATGGCCCTCGCCGAACAGGTCGCCGCCTTCGGTCAGTTCCTTCACCAGCTGTTCGAAGGGAATCGGCTGCCATTGGCCGCCGTTGCGCGGGCCGACGCGCTTGAGCGGGGTCAGTACCCGGAACGGCGAATCCATCTGGCTCAGCACGGCGTTGCCACGGCCGCAGGCGGTGGAGCGGCCGGCCAGCCCCTTTTCGTCCAGCCGCGACAGCGCGACGAAACTGTCGCGGATCGACGCCTTCATCGGCAGGTGCGGGTCGGTGGACAGCGGGCTGTAGGGATTGCCGGCCACGCGCAGCACCTTGCCGCTCTGCTTGTCGATGCGCACGCGCACCCCGCACTGGGTGGTGCAGCCGAGGCAGCCGGTGTAGCTGACTTGTTGGTTCGGGTCGAGTTCGAGCTTGCCGGTGGCCGGATCGAGGCGGAATTCCGGCTTGAGCGAATTGCCGTGCAGGCGGTCCTTGGGAACATCGTGTCCCAAGGCGTGCTCGACCATGCGGGCGCCGGTGGTGGCAAAGCCGGCGGCGAAGGCGGTCAGGCCGCCGCCGATGGCGGCCTTGCGCAGAAAGTTGCGGCGGGAATCGGTCATGATGCGCTCCGTGGAGTCAGATCGCGGCCGGCGGAACCGGCCCAGGGCGAGTAGGCGAGCAGGATCAGCAGCAGGGCGAACCACAGCCCGGCGGTGCCGGCGATGCCGAGCAGGCCGTCGCTGCCGAGCGGCAGGCGGTAGTCGTAGAAGCCGGCGCCGGTCTTGGGCACGGTCTGGCCGCCGATGAAGATGGTCCAGCGGACCATCCATGCGCTGTGCAGGGCCAGCAGACCGGTCAGGAGGCCGCTGCGGCGCGGGTAGCGGGTGGCGATCAACAGGGTGAGCAGGGTGGCGACGATGGCCCAGACGGCGGTGAGCTGCCAGCTGCCCGACTGCGATACCTGCTGCAAGGCCCGCGCGTGGACCGGCTCCAGATCGAACAGGCCCAGCGCCAGCCAGCCGGCGCCCAGCCCCAGCACCAGGAGCTGGGTCAGCGCCAGCAGCTGGTTGAGCCGGACCTCGAGCTGGCGGTCGGCCGTGCCGGCCTGGCGGTTGAGCACCAGCAGCAGCCCGATGGCGCCGGCCATGGCGGTGACGCCGAACTGCAGCGGCAGGAAGGGGGTGTTCCACAGCGGTCGGGCGCGGACCACCATCACTTCCATGCCGGTGTAGAGCACCACCAGTGCGGCGCCGGCGAAGGTCAGCACCGAGGCCAGCCGCAGGGCGGTTCGCGACGCCTCGCCGCCACGGCCGAGCAGGGCGTAGAGCCGCGCCGGCAGGCCGCTTGTGCCTGCGGCTTGCCGGGCGAAATCGCCGCGCCAGGCCAGCCAGACCGTCAGCAGCAGGCCGCCGAGGTAGAGCGGGATGAACACCGAGCCCCACGCCATCCACGAGCGCGGTTGCAGGTAAAGATAGAAATGATAGAAGCGTCCCGGTCCGTGCAGGTCGGCCAAGAGCGCCACCGGCGCTACCAGTCCGCACACCAGCGCCGCAAGCAGGGCCAGCCGGCCGAGCGTTTCCTGCGTGCCGCGCCACAGCCACGGCAGCGCCAGCAGCCAGGCGCCGACGCTCAGACCGATCAGGAAGAAATACTGCACCGCCCACGGCAGCCAGGCGACTTCGCGGCTGACGTTGATGACTTCGATGATTTGGGTGTCCATGTCAGCCTCCGTGTTCCTGCGGTTGCCACAAGGCGCCTTCCCCGTCCACCCGCCCGGCAAAGCGCGGGTCGAGGCCGATGTAGAACACATGCGGCTTGGTGTGTTCTTCGGGCTTGAGCACCTTGACTTCGTTTTCCTTCACCATCCGGCTGACCTGGCTCTTGGGGTCGTTCAGGTCGCCGAACACGCGGGCGCCACCGACGCAGGTCTCCACGCAGGCGGGCAAGAGGCCGACCGCGACGCGGTGGGCGCAGAAGGTGCACTTGTCGGCCTTGCCGGTGTCGTGGTTGATGAAGCGGGCGTCGTAGGGACAGGCTTGCACGCAGTAGGCGCAGCCGACGCAGCGGTCGCCGTCGACCACCACGGTGCCGTCCTTCTGCTGGAAGGTGGCGCCGACCGGGCAGACCGGGATGCACGGCGGCTCGGCGCAGTGGTTGCACAGGCGCGGCAGCATGTAGGTGCCGGTGTGGCCCTGTTCGTGGACTTCGTAGGTGGACACCACGGTGCGGAAGCTGTTGTCCGGCACCGCGTTTTCCATGATGCAGCTGACGGTGCAGGCCTGACAGCCGATGCACTTGCCGACGTCGACCACCATGGCCCAGCGTGGCGTATGTCCTTCCGGGCCGACTGCGGCGGCGACGGCATCCGTCCCCACTGCCCAGGCGGCGACGCCGATGCTGGCCTGGCCGGCGGAAAGCAGGAAATCCCTGCGGTTGCATGCCATGATTGTTGCCCTCGTACACGTTGAAACGGATGCGAGCAGGCTAAAGCCCGCGCAAGGCGGCAACAATTGGGATGAGGGCGCAGCCGGCTAGGGATGAATCCCTACTCGTGACAAGGGTTTGACCGATGGGCTTGACGAAGCCGCATTTTGCAGTGCAGAAAAACGGGGAGGGAGGGCGTGTCCGGCAGGGGGGCCGCACAAACCGGCGCGAGGCGGGGCAGACATGAAAACGGCGGAACCGCGACCGGGTTCCGCCGTGGCGATGCGGGATATTACGGGCGCGGCGGGGTACCGGCCGACTGGGTCAGGATTTCGTAGCCGGTGTCGGTGACCAGGATGGTGTGTTCCCATTGCGCCGACAGGCTGCGGTCCTTGGTTTCCACCACCCAGCCGTCCGGCTTCATGCGGATGTGGCGCTTGCCGGCGTTGATCATCGGCTCGATGGTGAAGATCATGCCCGGCACCAGTTCCGGGCCGGTGCCGGCGCGGCCGTAGTGCAGCACCTGCGGATCTTCGTGAAAGCCCGTGCCGATGCCGTGGCCGCAGAATTCCTGCACCACCGAATAACCGGCATTCTCGGCATAGCGCTGGATCACCGCGCCGATGTCGCCCAGATGCGCGCCCGGCTTGACCTGGTCGATGCCCAGCCACATGCATTCGTAGGTGGTCTTGACCAGACGGCGAGCCTGCGGCGTGACCTCGCCGACCATGAAGGTACGGCTGGTGTCGCCGTGATAGCCGTCCTTGATGACGGTGATGTCCAGATTGATGATGTCGCCGTTCTTCAGCGGTTTCTCGTTCGGGATGCCGTGGCAGATGACCTGGTTGACCGAGGTGCAGATCGAATTCGGGAAGGGATTGGTGCCGTCCGGCGAGTAGTTGAGCGGCGCCGGGATGCAGCCCTGCACGTCGACCATATAGTCGTGGCACAGGCGGTCGAGCTCGAGCGTGGTGACGCCGGGTTTGACGCAGGGCGTGATGTAGTCCAGGACTTCGGACGCGAGACGCCCGGCGATACGCATCTTGGCAATATCGTCGGCGTTTTTGATATGAATGCTCATGGTGACGGAAACTTGCGTTGGATCAATGTTCAGATGGTAACAAAACCACGCAAAAACGGACACCGAAGTGTCCGTTTCGTCGTTGAGCCGCTTGCGCGACAGGCTTAGAACATGTGCTTCAGGCCGATGCCGAAACCGGTCGGGTTAGCGCCCTTGCCCACGTTGTCGAGACCGGCGTTGCCGAAGGTGCGGTTCTGGTTGGCATCGTTGTCGATGCGGGTGTAGTAGGCGTAGGTCTGGGTGCGCTTGGACAGATCATACGTACCGGCCAGGGTCCACTGGTCCGCGCCGTCCTTGGCGTCGCTCTTGGATTCGCGCAGCTTCACGTAGGACAGGCCGACGCCGAAGGCGCCGAACTTCTGGATGGCGCCGACGGTCCAGGCATTCTGTGAGACGTCTTCCACGCCGGCAGCCTTGTAGTCGGTCGTCTGGCGCTCGAAGCCTGCGCCGATCTGGGTATCGCCGAAGGTGTACTTGGCGACGGCCTTCCAGTAGGCGCTGCTGTTGATGGCGGCATTGTTGGCGGTGCTGTCGCCCAGCTTGGCGCCGTCGTTGGTGCGGTCGTAGCCCAGACCGAAGTTGAAGCCGGCGATGTCATAGCTGGCACCCACCGACCAGCGGTCGTTGCGGGCGCGTTCGCCGTTGGGCAGCGCATTGCGGGTTTCGTCGGTGCCGTAGGATACGCCGGCCTGGAAGCCTGCGAAGTTCGGGGTGAAGTAGTGCACCGAGTTGGTCAGACGGGCGTCACCGCGGCAGAACACGGCCTTGTCGGTGCAGGTATCGGCGATGGTGTCGGCCAGCGGGTTAACCGGCTTGACCAGTGTCTTGTAGGCGCTGTCGTTGTTGCCCAGCAGCACCTTGCCGAATTGTCCGTCCAGGCCGACGAAGCTGTTGCGGCTGGCGAAGCTGCCCTTGCGGGTGCCGCCGTCGTCGATGGAGATTTCCTGCTCGACCTGCCAGATGGCCTTCAGGCCGTTGCCCAGGTCTTCGTTGCCCTTGAAACCGATTTTCGACACGTTGGAGCTGACGCGATTGACCGACTTCAGGTCTTTGGTGCTGTCCGTCGCGCCCGTGGCTTTCACCGACTCTACCGAAGCACTCATGGTGCCGTAGATGGTGACGTCAGCCATGGCGGCCGGGGCGATGAAAGCAGCGCTCAGGGCCAGCGCAATCAGATTCTTTTTCATGAAAAACTCCGCAATTCTGTTGTAAGACACGCTGCTTTGGCAGCAACGTGTGGCGGAATTTAGACAGTCAGTATGTGAATCTGATGACGTTGATGTTGCAGCGCACCCTCGGGGCATGATTTGTTGTTTTTTAGGTACAGTCAGGCGAGCTAAAGCAGGTGCTTTTGCACCGTCGTGCTGGCGGGGGCAAGTCCGGTCGGGCCGTCTACACTCCGAATGGACGGGGTGCCGGCAACTTCTGTCGAGGTCGCCCGACACCGTGCCGGCAAGGTGCCGGGCAAGCGGGCGTGTCCGCAGCCGCAGCGGCGAAGCCGCCCGATTGGCTGCTGTATGTGGCCCGGCGGGCCTGCCTGGTACAGGGTCCTGCATCGCCGGGCGGTGAACCTTCGCATGCTGATCGGGGAGGCGGGATGAATCTGGAAAAAGTGATCTTCGGGTTTTTCATCGTTCTGGCCGCCACCCTGAATTTCGGCTTCTTCATCGGCGACATCGACCGGCCCGAGCTGCACAACGTCTACGAGCTGTTCGCCGCCATCGTGGTCAGCCTGATCGCCACCATCCTCAAGTTCGGCGACCGCACCCAGATCGGCGCGGTGCATCTTTCCACCAGTCTGGTGGCCGACCTGCAACTGATCGCCGCGGCGATTACCTGGGCGGTGGCCGACCATGTGACGGGCAGCGGCATGACGGCGCATGTCACGTCCAGCGTGGTGTCGCTGTCGGGCGGCGCGCTGTTCGCCAACGTCGTGTCGGTCGTGCTGCTCATCGCCGAAACCCTGATGTTGCGGCGCTGAGCATGAACAGCGTCTTCTTCATCGTGCTGCGGCGCATGCGCGCGCCGCTGATTGCGCTGGTGGCAATCTTCTCCGTGTCGGTGCTGGGACTCACGCTGGTGCCGGGCGTGGATGCCGCAGGCCTGCCGACGCCGCCGATGAGCTTCTTTCACGCTTTCTACTTCATCAGCTACACCGCCACCACCATCGGCTTCGGCGAGATTCCCGCCGCGTTTTCGGATGCGCAGCGGATGTGGGTGACGGTGTGCATCTATCTCACCGTCGTCGGCTGGTCCTACTCGATCCTGACCCTGCTGGCGCTGCTGCAGGACAAGGGCTTCCAGAACACGCTGGTGACGTCGCGCTTTGCCCGGCGGGTAAGGCGGACCCGCCTGCCGTTCTATCTGGTGTGCGGCTGCGGCGAGACCGGCGGCCTGATCTGCCACACGCTCGACCGGCTGGGCCATGGCTTCGTCGTGCTGGAAAAGAACGAGGTGCGGGTGCAGGAGCTCGATCTGGAAGACTTCAAGACCGATATTCCGGCGCTGGCCGCCGATGCCACCCAGCCCGCCAACCTGCAACTGGCCGGATTGAATCACCCCAAGTGTCAGGGGGTGCTGGCGATGACCGACGAAGAGGAAAGCAATCTGGCGATCGCCATCGCGGTGCGTCTGTTGAATCCGGCCGTGCCGGTGCTGGCGCGGGCGCGCAGCGAGCGGGTGATGGCCAATATGGGCGCCTTCGACACTGACCATGTCATCAGTCCGTTCGAGCGCTTCGCCGAATATCTGGCGCTGGCGATGTCGGCCCCCGGCCGCTTCCGCCTGATCGAAATCCTGACCGGGCTGCCTGGGGGGCCGCTGCCCGCCATCCACCGGCCTCCCGGCGGCAAGTGGATTGTTTGCGGCTACGGCGTGTTCGGCCAGGCCATCATTCGCCATCTGGCAGCGACCGGAAACCGGCTGACGGTTGTGGCTCCCGAGGCGGACAGCCACGCCGGACAGCGCTGCGTACGTGGGGAGGGGACCGATGCCGCCACGCTGCTCAAGGCTGGAGTCAAAGAAGCCAGTGGCCTGGTCGCCGGCACCGGCAAGGATGTCGACAACCTGTCGATGGCGATGACGGCCAGACAACTCAATCCGGAACTGTTCATCGTCACCCGCCAGAACCAGTCGGCCAACGGCGTGCTGTTCGATGCCTTCAACGCGGATTTCGGCATGGTTCCGAGCCGGATCGTGGCGCAAGAATGCATCGCCATTCTGACCACCCCGCTGCTGTCGCGTTTTCTCGAGGCATTGCGCAATGCCGACGAAGGATGGTGCGAGCAGTTGGCGGACCGGCTGGAGAAGGAGGGCGCGGGACAAGTGCCGGAAGTATGGAGTGTGAGGCTGGATGCAAGCGATGCCGCTGCGGTTCACGCCACTCTGCTGGCCCGGTCGGCGCTGACGGTGGAACAGCTGCTGCGCGACAGTGCCGACTGGGGCGTGCCGCTGCCCATCGTGCCGTTGATGATCGAACGGGCCGGGCAAAGCAGGCTGCTGCCGGACGCCGGTTTCCCCTTGATGCCGGCCGACCGTCTGCTGCTGGCCGGCCGGCATGAGGCGCGCGCCGCGCTGGAGCTGACGCTGCAAAACGCCCATGCGCTCGACAATGTGCTGCACGGACGAGAGCGGTCGGGCGGCTGGCTGTGGCGACGCTGGTTTGCCGGTCCTGCGGATTAGGCCGGCTCATGCGGGGTCATCTGGCCAGGCTGTTGCAGCGCTTCACCGCTGAGGGCGCGCGTCTTGCCGCTCCGACCAAAACCTGAAAAACAAAGCCCTCCGCGATGGAGGGCTGGTCGGGCCGGGCGGCGGTCAGGCGCGCTTGTCGTCGACCGGTGCCGCGTCGTTGGTGCGCGGCGTGTCGTCGTCCATCAGCACCCGGTGGCCGGGGCCTTCCAGATCGTCGAATTGTCCGGCACGGCTGGC
>JASLDQ010000327.1 GCA_030151505.1 Chromobacteriaceae bacterium | reverse complement strand
ACTTCAAGGTAGATCAGCATGCCGGCATCGAGCAGCTGCGGATTGAGATGGGCGGCGTAGTTGCTGATGTAACCATCCGCTTCCAGTCGCTTCACCCGTTCCAGACAGGGGGTGGGGGAAAGGTGGACTTGTTCGGCCAGGTCGACGTTGGAAATCTTGGCGTTCTCCTGCAGGAGGGCCAGGATTTTGCGGTCAATGAGATCGAGCGACTTTTTTGGTTTTACTTTTCTCACTGAGTTAGGCTCCTTTTCCAGTTTTATGAACTTTATTTTTACGTAGAGTAAGCTTTTTGTCTCGTTTTGTTTTTTATATTTAGTTATATATTCTTTATTGATTGTTTGTTCTGTGTTTTTTGGTTTATAGACATGCTAATGCCTGTATTTTGATTGTCAATCAGCATGTCGTGTTTTCATGATTGTCATAATATTGCAGCCGATACTGGTACGCTAGAAGACTCTGCATAAATGCTCTACATGCAGTCGGATCAGCGTAGCAGGCCCGATTCATCAGGAGCATTGCCATGACTTTCGTAAACCTGTCCCGTCCCCAATCCCCGTTGCGCGATGCCGTCACGTCGGCATGGCGGCGCGATGAAAAAGAATGCGTCCAGGCTCTGCTGCCGCAAGCCATGCTCGACCCCTCCATGCTCAAGGGCACGCAGGACCTGGCCCGCAAGCTGGTCAGCGAAGTGCGCCAGCAGCGCACGCGCGCCAGCGGCGTCGACGCGCTGATGCACGAGTTCTCGCTGTCGAGCTTCGAAGGCATTGCGCTGATGTGTCTGGCCGAGGCGCTGCTGCGCATCCCCGATCGCGCCACCGCCGACAAACTGATCCGCGACAAGATTTCCAAGGGCGACTGGAGCAGCCACGTCGGCAACAGCCGCTCGCTATTCGTCAACGCCGCCGCCTGGGGCCTGGTCATCACCGGCAAGCTGGTGAACACCCACAATGAAGCCGGCCTGTCCAACTCGCTGACCAAGCTGATCGCCAAGGGTGGCGAGCCGCTGATCCGCAAGGGCGTGGACATGGCGATGCGCATGCTGGGCAAGCAGTTCGTCACCGGCGAGACCATCGATCAGGCGCTGGCCAACGGCCGCGAGCGCGAGGCGCGCGGCTACCGCTTCAGCTACGACATGCTGGGCGAAGCGGCAATGACCGAAGCCGACGCCCAGCGTTACATGCAGGACTACGTCACCGCCATCCACGCCATCGGCAAGGAATCGGCCGGGCGCGGCATCGTCGCCGGCCCCGGCATTTCGGTGAAGCTGTCGGCCATCCACCCGCGCTACAGCCGTGCCCAGCACGAGCGCGTGCTGACCGAACTGTTCGACCGCCTCAAGAGCCTGATGCTGCTGGCCAAGCAGTACGACATCGGCCTGAACATCGATGCCGAAGAGGCTGACCGGATGGAGCTGTCGCTCGACCTGGTCGAACGCCTGGCCTTCGACCCCGACCTGGCCGGCTGGGACGGCCTGGGCCTGGTGGTGCAGGCTTACCAGAAGCGCTGCCCCTTCATCATCGACTGGCTGATCGACATGGCTCGTCGCGCCAAGCGCCGCATCATGGTGCGCCTGGTCAAGGGCGCCTACTGGGACTCCGAGATCAAGCGCTCGCAGGTCGACGGCCAGAGCGGCTACCCGGTCTACACCCGCAAGGTCTACACCGACGTGTCCTACCTCGCCTGCGCCAAGAAGCTTCTGTCGGCGCAGGACGTGATCTTCCCGCAGTTCGCCTCGCACAACGCCTTCACCCTCGCCGCGGTCTATCACCTCGGCCAGGGCAAGGAGTTCGAATTCCAGTGCCTGCACGGCATGGGCGAAACCCTGTACGACCAGGTGGTCGGCCCGGACAAGCTCAAGCGCGCCTGCCGCATTTACGCGCCGGTCGGTTCGCACGAAACGCTCCTGGCTTATCTGGTGCGCCGCCTGCTGGAAAACGGTGCCAACAGCTCTTTCGTCAACCGCATCGTCGACGAATCGGTCAGCATCGACGAGCTGGTGGCCGACCCGGTTGCCGAGGCGGCCAGCTTCGGCGGCGAACCGCACAGCAAGATTCCGCTGCCGCGCGACCTGTATGGCAAGGACCGCCGCAACTCGGCCGGCCTGGATCTGGCCAACGAACACGCGCTGGCGACCCTGTCGCTCGGCCTGGAACAGGCCGCCGCGCAGCCGTGGCGCGCCCTGCCGCAACTGGCCGACGGCGAGCGTGCCGACGGTGCGGCGCAGGCCGTGCTCAACCCGGCCACCGGCGAGCAGGTCGGTGAAGTGATCGAGGCGTCGGTCGACGACGTCGGCGCCGCGCTGGCGGCCGCCGAGGCGAGCGACTGGTCGAGCCGGTCGCCGGCCGAGCGCGCCGCCTGCCTGGACAAGGCCGGCGACCTGATGGAAGAACACATGCCGGCACTGATGGCGCTGGCGGTGCGCGAAGCGGGCAAGACCCTGTCCAACGCGATTGCCGAAGTGCGCGAGGCGGTGGATTTCTGCCGCTACTACGCCGCCCAGGCCCGCGCCGAATTCAACAATGCTACCCACAAGGCGCTCGGCCCGGTGGTGACCATCAGCCCGTGGAACTTCCCGCTGGCCATCTTTACCGGTGAAGTGGCCGCCGGTCTGGCCGCCGGCAACCCGGTGCTGGCCAAGCCGGCCGAGCAGACCGCGCTGATCGCAGCCTATGCGGTCAAGCTGTTCCACGACGCGGGCGTGCCGCGCCACGCGCTGCAGCTCCTGCCGGGCCGCGGCGAAACCGTCGGCGCCGCGCTGACCGCCGACAGCCGCGTCAAGGGCGTGATCTTCACTGGCTCGACCGAAGTCGCCCAGATCATCAACCGCACGCTGGCCAAGCGCAGCGGCGACATTCCGCTGATCGCCGAAACCGGCGGCCAGAACGCGATGATCGTCGACAGCTCGGCCCTGCCGGAGCAGGTGGTGGCCGACGTGCTGTCCAGCGCCTTCGATTCGGCCGGCCAGCGCTGCTCGGCCCTGCGCGTGCTGTATCTGCAGAACGACATCGCCGACAAGGTCATCGCCATGATCAAGGGTGCGATGGACGAACTGGTGGTGGGGGATCCGGCGCTGCTGGTGACCGACGTCGGCCCGGTGATCGACACCGAGGCCCAGCAGAACCTGCTGCGCCACATCGACAAGATGAAGAAGAGCGCCCGCTGGTTCCACCAGATCGCCGCGCCGGCGACCGGCACCTTCGTCGCGCCGGTCATGTTCGAGATTGGTTCGGTCCGCGAGCTGGAGCGCGAAGTGTTCGGCCCGGTGCTGCACGTGATCCGCTTTGCCGCGAGCGAGCTGGCGCAGGTGATCCAGGACATCAATGCCACCGGCTACGGCCTGACCATGGGCGTGCACAGCCGCATCGACGAGAACATCGACCTGATCGCCGACACCGCCAAGGTCGGCAACCTGTACGTCAACCGCAACATCGTCGGCGCGGTGGTCGGGGTGCAGCCGTTCGGCGGCGAGGGCAAGTCCGGTACCGGTCCCAAGGCCGGCGGACCGGTCTATCTCTACCGCTTGGCGCAGACCGACGCGCATCCGGCGCTGGGTTCGGTGCAAAGTGTTGTGTTGCCGCAACTGGATGCGCTGCGCAGCGTGCTGGGTGCCTTGCCGCAGATTGCCGATCAGCGCGCCGATCTGGCCCGCCGCATCGACATGGCGGTACACGACACGCCGCTGGCGCACGTGCTGGAATTTACCGGCCCGACCGGCGAGACCAACCGCATGAGCTTCGCGTCGCGCGGCACAGCGTTGTGCGTGGCCGATACGCCCGCAGCCCTGGTGCGACAGTTGATCGCCGCTTTTGCGACCGGCTGCCGCGTGCTGGTGCCGCAGCAGTGCAGCGCGGCGGAATTCGCCCGCAGCCTGCCGGGATCGCTGCAGGTGGAGGTGTGCGCGGATGCAACACAAGCAGCCGTACAGGCCGTGTTGTATGCTGGGGATACAGATGGCGCGGATGCCTTGCGCCGTCTGCTGGCTGGGCGTGATGGCGCCTTGCTGGGCCTGACGCTCGAAAAAGCCGACGGTGGCTACGACCTGCACCGGCTGGTGGTCGAGCGTGCGATCAGCATCAACACGACCGCCGCTGGCGGCAATGCCAGTCTGATGAGCATGGGCGACTAAGCACCTGGCGAAGGCAGGAAAAAAGGGAAGATTGATTAATCTTCCCTTTCTCTTGCAATCACCCATTGGTGCAGCATAAAAAATTGCATATAGTGTTAATCGCCAAGCAAAACTGTCTACTAGAATACTTGCTTGGCATTTCGCACGGACTGCCTGCATCCTGATCCCGGCCGAAGGTCTATTTTGGAGAACCGTGGCCGGGCTTATTTCACCGCCTGAGGAAAACTATGAAACCGAGCAAACTGCTGACCATCTCTGCCGCCGTTGCTGCTGCACTTGCCCTGACCGCCTGCGGCAAAAAAGAAGAAGCCGCCCCCGCCGGCCAAGCCGCGGCCCCGGCTGCCGCTGGCGAAACGGTGGTGAAGCTCGGCTTTGCCGCGCCGCTGACCGGTCCGCAAGCTCACTACGGTGAGGAATACAAGAACGGCGTGACGCTGGCCATCGAAGATGCCAACGCCGAAAAGCCGAGCATCGACGGCAAGCCGGTGAAGTTCGAACTGGTGGCCGAAGACGATCAGGCTGACCCGAAGACCGCCACCCAGGTGGCCCAGAAGTTCGTCGACAACAAGATCAACGGCATCATCGGTCACTTCAACTCGGGTACCGCCATCCCGGCCTCGAAGATCTACTCCGACGCCGGCATCCCGCAAATCGCGATGGCCACCTCGCCGGTGTTCACCTCGCAAGGTTTCAAGACCACCTTCCGTTCGATGACCTCTGACACCCAGCAGGGCTCCATCCTCGGCAAGTACATCGTTGAAAAGATGAACGCGAAGAAAGTCGCCATCGTCGACGACCGTACCGCCTACGGCCAAGGTCTGGCCGACGAGTTCGAAAAGGCCGTCAAGGCTGCCGGCGGCGAAGTGGTGAAGCGTGAATTCACCACCGACAAGGCCACCGACTTTGCCGCGATCCTGACCGGCATCAAGGGTGCCAATCCGGACATCGTGTTCTACGGCGGTGCCGATGCCCAGTCCGCCCCGATGGCCAAGCAGATGAAGCGCCTGGGCCTGAAGGCTCCGCTCGTGTCGGGCGAAATGACCAAGACCCCGACCTTCCTGCAACTGGCCGGCAAGGACGCCGACGGCACCATCGCCTCGCTGGCGGGTCTGCCGCTGGACCAGATGCCGAAGGGCAAGGACTACGAAACCCGCTACAAGGCGCGTTTCAACCAGGACGTCGCCACCTACTCGCCGTACGGCTACGACGCCACCCGCGCCATGATCGAAGCGATGAAGAAGGCCAACTCGGTCGAGCCGACCAAGTACCTGCCGGAACTCGCCAAGATCAACTACGCCGGCGTGACCTCGTCCAGCTGGGCCTACGACGACAAGGGCGACCTGAAGGACGGCGGCATCACCGTCTACAAGGTGGCGAACGGCCAGTGGACCGTGCTGGAATCGATCGGCGGCGGCGCGAAGTAAGTCACCGCTTCCGCAACATGCAAAACGGCGCGAGCAATCGCGCCGTTTTTCTTTTGTCCGGCCGGTGTGGCGGCAGCCTAGGTGCCGCCGGTATTGAAGCGGGCCGCTTCCAGTTCCGCTGCCTGCCGCGTCTGATCTAGCCGGGTTTTGGCCTCCGCCAGCCGGGCCTGCTGCTCGGCCGGCAGTCTGGAGAGGACGTCGGCGAGCGCGGCGGCCAGCAACTCGCCCGCGAGACAGACGAAATCCCGGTCCAGCACGCTGCCCAGCGCCTGCAGCTCCCGGTAACCGGTGGCGGGAATCGGCACCTTCACCAGTCGCACCGCCGAACTGCTGACGTCGCAACTGGATCCTTCCGCGCCGGAGGCCGCGCCCCACTTTTCCAGTAGCGCAGAAACCTGGTTTTCCATCGCTTTTCTCCTAGAGCCGGGTGGCAGGAGTTTGAGTATAGGCGGCGATTGCGGCTACCGGCGGCCAGGTGGCGGAACGTGGCGGCGGGTCAGCCTTCCTGGAATTCCAGCGTGTAGCGGGCGCCGCTGTCCTGCGCCAGTATCCGGTTCAGCCACGGCATGACTTCTTGCAAGGTGGCGGCCAGCGTCCACGGCGGGTTGAGGATGAACATGCCGCTGCCGTACATGCCGAAGCCGTCGGCTGAGGGCGTTTGCACGCTCAGGGCGACGTGCAGCCAGCTCTTGGCCTGCAACTGCTTGAGCTGCTCCGGCAACTGGCGCGCTTCCTGTCGCTGCAGTTGCGGATACCACACCGCGTAGGTGCCGGTGGCGAAGCGCTTGAGCGCATCGTGCAGGGCGTCGACCACGCGCTGGTAGTCGCGTTTGTCTTCGTAGGGCGGGTCGATCAGCACCAGCGCGCGACGCGGCGGTGGCGGCAGGATGGCTTTCAGGCCGGCAAAACCGTCGCCGGCCTGGATGATGACGCGGCGGCCGGCATCGGCGAAGTTGTCCTGCAGGATCTGGCTGTCGCTGCTGTGCAGTTCAAAGAGGCGCAGGCGATCCTGTTCCCGCATGACGCTCATCGCGCACCACGGCGAGCCCGGGTAGAGGCGCAGCTCGCCGTCCGGATTCAGTTGCCGGATGATGTCGAGATACTCGCCCATTGCCTCCGGTAGATCGTTGCGCTGCCACAGCCGGCCGATGCCGTCGGCGAATTCGGCCAGCTTGGTGGCGTAGCCGCGGTCGAGTTCGTAACAGCCGGCCCCGGCATGGGTGTCGACATAGAAGTAGGGCTTGTCCTTCTGGTTGAGGTACTGCAGCAGCAGGACGAGCACGAAATGCTTGAGGACGTCGGCGTGGTTGCCGGCATGGAAGGCGTGGCGGTAACTGAGCATGGTCGGGTGATATCCGGTTGGCGGGCCCGGCCGCAAGCGGGCCGGGCGGAAGTGAAGGAGTAAGGGTCAGGCGGCGCCGCTCTTGCGATTGGCGCGGATCGACGAAGCAAGCGACGCCATGATCAGCAGCATGCTGAGCGTGCCGGTGATCAGTTCCGGCACTTCCATCAGGGTGCTGGTGAACATGATGACCGCCAGCGCGCCGATGGCCCAGTGCGCGCCGTGTTCCAGATAACGATAGCGCGCCAGCGTGCCGGTATGGACCAGATGCAGGGTGAGCGAACGCACGAACATCGCGCCGATGGTCAGGCCGCACAGGATGAGGATCACGTCCTTGGTCAGCGCGAAGGCGCCGATCACGCCGTCGAAGGAGAAGGATGCGTCCAGCACCTCGAGGTAGACGAAGCTCATCGCGCTGCTGCGTTGCAGGTCGCGGCCGGGGGCGCTGTCGCTGTCTTCCTGCTCGAACAGGCTGCCGAGACCGCCGACCAGAATATGGATGATGATGCCGGCCACCGCCGCGCTCAGGGCCGGGCCTTGTTCTGCGGCCGGCACCTGCCGGCTCATCAGCCAGGCGAACAGCAGGGTCAGCGCGACCGAGGCCGATTCCAGCTTGCCCAGTCGCGCCAGTCGCGCCTCGATCGGTTGAAGCCAGTGCAGCTCCTTGCCTTCGTCGATCAGGAAGTGCAGGAAGACCAGCATCAGGAACGCGCCGCCGAACATCGCGACCTGAATGTGGGACGAATGCAGGTGCTCGGCGTAGACCGCAGGCTCGGTCAGCGCGAGGCGGGCGACCTCGAGGGCTCCCATGCCGGTCACGGCCGCGACGATGATGATGGGGAACACCAGCCGCATGCCGAACACGGCGATCAGCATCCCCCAGGTCAGGAAACGCTGCTGCCAGAGTACGCTCATGCGCTGCAGCACCGAGGCGTTGACCACGGCGTTGTCGAAGGACAGGCTGACTTCGAGCACGGCCAGCATCAAAACGGTGACGATGGCGGCGGGGCCACCCCAGAAAATCCCCAGGGCCAGGCAGAGGAGGGTGACGACAAGAGAGGAATGGAAGTGCTTCACGATGGGAGGCGGAAGTCCGCCTGGAATTGGGAAGCGCATCATTTTACGCCGAATTCGGCCATGGTATGCGGGATGCAAGGCGGGAGAAGTGCCGGCCGGATCGGATCTGTAACCGGGGTGTTGTCGCGATTGCGGCGCCGGCAGCCATGCCGCGATCCGGGTCCTCGCAAGAGGACGACCGGGGGCGGGAGGTGGGCGCAAGTCCTTGGCGCGATTCCGGAAGGATGAGGCCGCCAAGAGCCTGCCGGGCCGGCGGACCGGGGCCGGGCGGACCCGGTGCGCCGGTGTCAAATCCGTTCCGGCGGAATGCTGCGCGAGCACGCCGTCAAAGCCGAATGAAAACAAATTGTTATCGGGCGGAAGTGTTGCGGTGCTACAATCGCCGCCTTTCCGAACGACACCGGTCTTTCCTCTTCATGTCCCGCAATATTCGCAACATCGCCATCATCGCCCACGTTGACCACGGTAAAACCACCATCGTGGACAAGCTCCTGCATCAAGCCGGCACTTTCCGCGAAAACCAGCAGATCGCCGAACGTGTCATGGACTCGAACGACATCGAGCGTGAACGCGGCATTACCATTCTGGCCAAGAACACTGCCGTCGATTACAACGGCACCCACATCAATATCGTGGACACCCCGGGACACGCCGACTTCGGCGGCGAAGTGGAACGCGTGCTGGGCATGGTCGACGGCGTGGTGCTGCTGGTCGACGCGCAGGAAGGCCCGATGCCGCAAACGCGCTTCGTGACCAAGAAGGCGCTGGCACTGGGCCTGCGCCCGATCGTGGTGATCAACAAGATCGACCGTCCGGGCGCCCGTCCGGACTGGGTCGTGGACCAGACTTTCGACCTGTTCGACAAGCTTGGCGCCACCGACGAGCAGCTGGACTTCCCGGTGGTGTACGCCTCCGGTCTGAATGGCTACGCCAAGCTTGAACTCGACCAAGAGTCGGAAGACATGCGTCCGCTGTTCGAAACCATCCTGTCGCACGTCGAGCCGCCCAAGGGCAGCCCGGACGAGCCGCTGCAACTGCAAATCTCCGCACTCGACTACTCGACCTACACCGGTCGCATCGGCGTTGGCCGCGTGGCCCGTGGTCGTATCAAGCCGGGCCAGTCGGTCGTGGTGATGGCCGGCCCCGACAGCCAGCCCAAGACTGCCCGCATCAACCAGGTCATGGGCTTCCAGGGGCTGGAAAAAGTGCTGGTCGATGAAGCCCAGGCCGGCGACATCATCCTGATCAACGGTATCGAGGACATCGGTATCGGCGTCACCATCTGCGACAAGGACGCGCCGGAAGCACTGCCGATGCCGTCGGTGGACGAACCGACCCTGACCATGAACTTCCAGGTCAACACCTCGCCGCTGGCAGGGACCGAAGGCAAGTTCGTGACCAGCCGCCAGATCCGCGACCGCCTGCAGAAGGAACTGCTGACCAACGTCGCGCTGCGCGTGGAAGATACCGAAGACGCCGACATCTTCCTGGTGTCGGGTCGCGGCGAACTGCACCTGACCATCCTGATCGAAAACATGCGCCGCGAAGGCTACGAGCTGTCGGTGTCCAAGCCGCGCGTGGTCATCAAGGACATCGACGGCGAGAAGTGCGAACCGTACGAAATGCTGACGGTTGACATGGAAGACGCCAACCAGGGCGCCGTGATGGAAGAACTCGGCCGCCGTCGCGGTGAGCTTCTCGACATGGTGTCGGACGGCATGGGCCGCACCCGTCTGGAATACCGCATCCCGGCCCGTGGCCTGATCGGTTTCCAGGGCGAGTTCCTGACCATGACCCGCGGCTCGGGCATGATGGCCCACGTGTTCGACGAATACGCGCCGATGAAGCCGGACATGCCGGGCCGCCGCAACGGCGTGCTGGTGAGCCAGGAAAACGGCGACGCCGTGGCCTACGCGCTGTGGAAGCTGGAAGATCGCGGTCGCATGTTCGTCAGCCCGGGCGACAAGCTGTACGAAGGCATGATCATCGGCATCCACTCCCGCGAGAACGATCTGGTGGTCAACCCGATCAAGGGCAAGCAGCTGACCAACGTGCGCGCCTCGGGCACCGACGAAGCCGTGCGCCTGACCACGCCGATCAAGATGTCGCTCGAATACGCGGTCGAATTCATCGACGACGACGAGCTGGTGGAAATCACCCCGGTATCGGTCCGCGTGCGCAAGCGCCACTTGAACGAGCAGGATCGCAAGAAGGCCCTGCGCGGTCTGCTGTAAGCATCGCTTTCTTCAGGAAAAAAGCGCCGGAATCTTCCGGCGCTTTTTGTTTGTGCGGTGCAGGGGCATCAAAAAACCGGCACCGCTTGCGCGAGTGCCGGTTGGTGCGGATGGCGTCCGGGATCAGTTGGCGCCGCCCACGGTGCTGACGGCTTCCCACTTGCCGCCCTTGACCTGGT
>JASLDQ010000268.1 GCA_030151505.1 Chromobacteriaceae bacterium | reverse complement strand
ACAACGTCGACGTCGGTCTCGCCTGCGGACTCAAGGGCCGCGCCCAGATCGGCAAGGGCATGTGGGCCAAGCCCGACATGCTGAAGGAAATGGTCGCCACCAAGATCGGTCACCCGATGGCGGGCGCGAGCTGCGCCTGGGTGCCGTCGCCGACCGGCGCGGTGCTGCACGCGCTGCACTACCATCAGGTCAACGTCGCCGCCCGTCAGGAAGAACTCAAGTCGCGCGTGCCGGCCAGCCTCGACGACATCCTTACCCCGCCCTTGGCGCCCAACACCGACTGGACCGAGGACGACATCCGCGCCGAGCTGGAAAACAACTGCCAGGGCATCCTCGGCTACGTGGTGCGCTGGGTCGACCAGGGTGTCGGTTGCTCCAAGGTGCTCGACATCCACAACGTCGGCCTGATGGAGGACCGTGCCACCCTGCGCATCTCCAGCCAGCACGTCGCCAATTGGCTGCGTCACAAGGTGGTGAGCCCGGCCCAGGTTCAGGCCGTGCTGGAGCGGATGGCGGCGGTGGTCGATGCGCAGAACGCCGACGATCCGCTCTACCGCCCGATGGCGCCGAACTTTGCCGACAGCGTGGCCTTCCAGGCCGCGGCCGAGCTGATCTTCGACGGCTGCCGCCAGCCGTCGGGCTACACCGAGCCGATCCTGCATCGCCGCCGGCTGGAAGCCAAGGCCCGCTTCGGCCGCTGATCCGGCCCCGCGTGTCGCCCGGAACAACCCCCGCCATAGCGCGGGGGTTTTTCATGTCCGCCGTCCGGGCGGGGCGGACGCTATGGCCGCCCCGGGCGTTCTGCTACAATCCGGTCCTCCGAAAGCCAGCCAAAAGCTGGCTTTATGTTTTGCATGATGGCCAATCGGCCATTGATTCATTTGGGAATTTGCATGAATTCAGTCATTCTTGCTGTCGGCGTGATGCTCGCCCTCAGCCTGATCCGGGTCAATGTGGTGATCTCCCTGATTGTCGGCAGCGTGGTGGGGGGACTGGCCGGCGGGCTGGATCTGGCCAAGACGCTGGCGGCCTTCAACGCCGGGCTGGGCGGCGGTGCCGGCGTGGCGCTGTCCTATGCCTTGCTCGGTGCGTTCGCGCTGGCGCTGGCGCAATCCGGCCTGCCGCACGCGCTGGCCGACTGGCTGCTCGGCAAGCTCAAGCAAGGCCATGGCGGCGGCCTCAAGTGGGCCGTGCTGGGGGCCCTGACCCTGCTGGCGCTGTCGTCGCAAAACCTGCTGCCGATCCACATCGCCTTCATCCCGCTGGTAGTGCCGCCGCTGCTGTACGTGTTTGCCAAGCTCAAGCTCGACCGCCGCGCCGTCGCCTGCGTGCTGACCTTCGGCCTGATCACGCCGTACATGGTGTTTCCGGTCGGCTTCGGTGAAATCTTCCTCAAGCAGATCCTGCTGGGCAACATCGCCAAGAGCGGCATGGACGTGACGGGGCTGGACGTGACCCGCGCCATGTGGATTCCGGCGCTGGGCATGGTGGCGGGCCTGTTGATCGCCGTATTCGTCAGCTACCGCAAGCCGCGCGACTACAACGAAGCCATCATCCACACCATCGAGCGCGAGGACGCCGGCTACAGCCGCCGCTCGCTGACCGTCGCCGGGCTGGCGGTGGCCTGCGCCTTCGGCGTGCAGCTGTGGGTGGACTCGATGCTGATCGGTGCCCTGGCCGGCTTTCTGGTGTTCGTGCTCGGCGGCGTGGTCAGCTGGCGCGAGGCCGACAGTGTGTTCGCCAGCGGCATGAAGATGATGGCGACCATCGGGCTGGTGATGATCGCCGCCGCCGGTTTCGCCGAAGTGCTCAAGGCCACCGGCGACATCCAGGCGCTGGTCGAGCAGTCGGCCGGGCTGATCGGCCACAACAAGGCGCTGGCGGCGCTGCTGATGCTGCTGGTCGGCCTGCTGGTGACGATGGGCATCGGTTCGTCCTTCTCCACCGTGCCGATCATCGCCGCCATCTACGTGCCGCTGGCGCTGGAAATGGGTTTCTCACCGCTGGCGGTGGTCAGCCTGGTCGGTACGGCCGGCGCGCTCGGCGACGCCGGCTCGCCCGCGTCCGACTCCACCCTCGGCCCGACCTCCGGCCTCAACATCGACGGCCAGCACAACCACATGTGGGACACCGTGGTGCCGACCTTCCTCCACTACAACCTGCCGGTGATCGCCACCGGCTGGGTCGCAGCGATGGTGCTGTAACGCCGGCGCGGTTCCGCGCCCGGGCAACAAAAAAGACCGCTGACAAACAGCGGTCTTTTTGCATCCGAACGGCGCGCGACGTCTTACTCCGCCTCGTCGATCCAGGCGAGCTGGATCGCTTCCAGAATCTTCTCGCCGCAGTGCTTCTCGTCTTCCTCGAAACCGTCCAGTGCCATCACCCACTGCATCAGGTCGGTGAAGCGGATGGTCTTCGGGTCCACGTCCGGGTGGGTGTCATACAGCGCGATGGCAATCTCGCGCGAGTCGGTCCATTTCATCTCAATCCTCCTTGATGTCAGCAACGCGGGCGCCGGTCGCGGCCGCGAGTTCGGCGGCGGTGGTGCGGAATACCGCGAACGGGCTGCCGGCGGCGGCCCAGATGTCGGCGTACTGGAACAGGTCCTCGTCGATCAGGAGATCGACCGGATCGCTGGCGTGGCCGACCGGCGACACGCCGCCGATGGCGAAGCCGGTCTTCTCGCGCACGAAATCGGCCTTGGCTCGGCCGATGGTCTTGCCGGTCAGCGCCGCGAGCTTGTCGGTGCTGACGCGGTTGGTGCCGCTGGCCACCACCAGCAGGGCGCGGTCGCTTTCCACCTCGCGGAACACCATCGACTTGGCGATCTGCGCCTCGCCGCAGCCGATGGCGGCAGCGGCCTCGGCGCAGGTGCGGGTCGAGTCGGCCATTTCGCGGATCTCGGCGTCCAGTTTCAGTTCGGCCAGCGCGGCAGCGACGCGCGCGACACTGCCGGTATAGGTTTTTTCAGTGGTATCGGTCATGGCGTTCGGACAGGTGATGACGGAGCCGCGGGCGACCGGGTTGCCCGTCGCCCGCGCCGGGGAATCAGTGGTGTTCCCGTTCCAGGTTGATGGTGTACTTGGGCAGCTCCACCACCAGGTCCTCGTCGGCGACGATGGCCTGGCAGGACAGGCGCGACTGCGGTTCCAGTCCCCAGGCCTTGTCCAGCATGTCGTCTTCCAGCTCGTCCGACGGTTCGAGCGAGTTGAAGCCCTCGCGCACCAGCACGTGACAGGTGGTGCAGGCGCAGCTCATTTCGCAGGCGTGCTCGATTTCGATGTCGTTGCGCAGCAGCGCTTCGCAGATGCTCTCGCCGGTGTCGGCGTCGAACATCGCGCCTTCGGGGCACAGGCTGGCATGGGGCAGTACGATGATTTTCGGCATGATGATCTTACAGGTCGGAAATGTTCTGGCCGGACAGCGCGCGGCGGATGTTGCGGTCCATCCGGCGCGCGGCGAAGTCGGCGGTCACGTCGTTGAGCTTGGTAGTGGCGGCGTTGATCTGCACCGTGGTCTGCGCGGCGATGGCGGTGCGCAGCGCGGCCACCGCGTTGTCGATGGCGGCGCGTTCCGGCGCTGCCAGCAGGTCGCCGTCGGCGTTGAGCGCGGCCTCGGTCGTGGCGATCAGGCTTTCGGCGTCCACCACCGCTTCGCGCAGTTTGCGCGCGGCGATGTCGTCCTTCACGTGGGCGAGCGAGTCGCTCAGCATCTGGGTGATCTGATCGTCGGTGAGGCCGTAGCTCGGCTTCACCGTGATGCTGGCTTCCACCCCGTTCGACAGCTCGCGCGCCGACACGCTCAACAGCCCGTCGGCATCGACCTGGAAGGTCACGCGGATGCGGGCGGCGCCGGCCACCATCGGCGGAATGCCGCGCAGCTCGAAGCGCGCCAGGCTACGGCAGTCGGCCACCAGCTCGCGTTCGCCCTGCAGCACGTGGACCGCCATCGCGGTCTGGCCGTCCTTGAAGGTGGTGAATTCCTGCGCGCGCGCGGTCGGGATGGTGCTGTTGCGCGGGATGATCTTCTCGACCAGTCCGCCCATGGTTTCCAGCCCGAGCGACAGCGGCGTCACGTCCAAGAGCAGCCACTCGTCCTCGCCCTTGTTGCCGGCCAGCACATTGGCCTGCATCGCGGCGCCCAGCGCCACCACCTGATCCGGATCGAGATTGGTCAGCGGCGGCTGCTTGAAGAAGTCGCCCACCGCGCGCCGCACCTGTGGCATGCGGGTCGCGCCGCCGACCAGCACCACGCCCTTCACGTCTTCCACGCCCATCTTGGCGTCGCGCAGCGCTTTACGCACCGGCAGCAGGGTCTTGTCGACCAGGGTGCGGCTGATGTCGGCGAAGGTGGCGCGGGTCAGGGTCAGGTCGATCGGCTTGCCGTCGGACAGCACGGTGTTGATGCGGGTTTCGGCGGCGTCGGTCAGGCGTTCCTTGGCGGCGCGGGCGTGGGTCAGCAGCAGGCGGGTGTCGTGGTCGCCCAGCTGCGACAGGCCGGCCTCGCTCAGCATCCAGCAGAACACGCGCTGGTCGAAGTCGTCGCCGCCCAGCGCCGAGTCGCCGCTGGTGGCCAGCACTTCGAACACGCCGCGGGTGAGCTTGAGGATGGACACGTCGAAAGTGCCCCCGCCGAGGTCGTACACCACGTAGGTGCCCTCGGCGGCGTTGTCGAGCCCGTAGGCGATGGCGGCGGCGGTCGGTTCGTTCAAGAGGCGCAGCACGTTGAGACCGGCCAGCTTGGCGGCGTCTTTGGTGGCCTGACGCTGGGCGTCGTCGAAGTAGGCCGGAACGGTGATGACCGCGCCGGTCAGCTCGCCGCCGAGCGAAGCTTCGGCGCGCGCCTTCAGCGACTTGAGGATGTCGGCCGAGACTTCCACCGGCGACTTGACGCCGGCGCGGGTGACGATCTGCACCATGCCCGGCGCGTCGACGAAGCGGTAGGGCAGGGAAGCGGCATCGGCAACGTCGCTCAGGCCACGGCCCATGAAGCGCTTCACCGATACGATGGTGTTGTTAGGATCGTCGCTCTGGCGCGCGCGCGCGTCGTAGCCGACCACGGTGTCGCCGTTCTCGAGGTAGCGCACCACCGACGGCAGCAGCGCATAGCCCTGTTCGTCCGGCAGGATGGCGGCCGAGCCGCTGCGCACCGCCGCGACAAGCGAGTTGGTGGTGCCCAGATCGATGCCGACGGCGAGGCGATGCTGGTGCGGAGCGGCGGAGAGGCCGGGTTCGGCGATTTGGAGAAGGGCCATGGTCAGTCGTGGGTGAGGCGCGGCAAGCCGGCTGCCGGCGGGGACGTCGGGATGGCGCGACAGCCGCGCTGCATCCTTCCGCGCCCGATGACGCCTGGCTCACCGCTGATGTTCAAAACAGCAACGCTTCGATCGCGTCGCCGATTTCTTCTTCCAGCTTTTCCAGAAAGCGCAATTTTCGCACGAGCAGGGCGGCGGCAGCATGGTCGTGCTCGCCGTCGAGCGCGTGGCCGAGCTGGCGCACCAGTTCGGCGACATCCTGGCGGGCGTCGGCGGACAGCGCCTCGAGCCGTTCGACGTCGTGCGCCGCGCGCGCCTCGGCCACCGCTTCGCGCCATTCCATCTGCGCCATCAGGAAGTCCACCGGCATGGCGGTATTGGTTTCTTCCTGCGTGTCCACGCCGGCCAGCTGCAGCAGGTAGCGGCCGCGCGCCAGCGGGTTTTTCAGGGTCTGGTAGGCCTCGTTGGCGGCGGTGGCGCGTTCCATCGCCTGCCGTTTTTCGGCGTCGTTCGCCGTGGCAAAGCGGTCGGGATGGACTTCGCTCTGGACCTGACGGTAGGCCGCGTCGAGCGCGTTGCCGTCAAGGGCGAAGGTGGTGGGCAGCCGGAACAGGGAGAAATGGGTCATGAGGCGTTTGCAGGGTGGGGCGCAAGGCGCGGGACGGGGAGCGGTGCGGCGGCGCAAGGCCGGCACGCGGGCCCGGGCCTGCGCACCGCGCGGTTCAGACGTTGAAGCTCTCGCCGCAGCCGCACTCGTTCTTCACGTTCGGATTGTTGAACTTGAAGCCCTCGTTCAGCCCTTCCTTGGTGTAGTCCAGCTCGGTGCCTTCGAGGTAGGCGAGGCTCTTGGCGTCGGTGAACAGCGTGACGCCGTGGGATTCGAAGGTCAGGTCGTCGTCACTGGCCACGTCGACGAACTCCAGCTTGTAGGCCATGCCGGAGCAGCCGGAGGTCTTCACGCCAAGGCGCAGCCCGAGTCCCTTGCCGCGCTTGGCGAGGAAGTTGCGTACGTGGTTGGCCGCGCTTTCGGTCATCGTGATCGCCATGCTGTTCTCCTTGGTTGCTTACAGGCCGTGCTTCTGCTTGTAGTCGCTCACCGCCGCCTTGATCGCGTCTTCGGCGAGGATGGAGCAGTGGATTTTGACCGGCGGCAGCGCCAGCTCCTCGGCGATCTGGGTGTTCTTGATGTCCAGCGCCTGGTCGAGCGACTTGCCCTTGACCCATTCGGTCACGAGCGAGCTGGAGGCGATGGCCGAGCCACAGCCGTAGGTCTTGAACTTGGCGTCCTCGATGATGCCGTCGGGGCCGACCTTGATCTGCAGCTTCATCACGTCGCCACAGGCCGGCGCGCCGACCATGCCGGTACCGACCGCGTCGTCGCCCTTGTCGAAGGCGCCGACGTTGCGCGGGTTTTCGTAGTGGTCGAGGACCTTTTCGCTGTATGCCATGGTGTATCTCCTTGCCTGCGCGAGGGCGGCCGGCACTCGGGCCCGTGCCGCCTTCCCGCTCAAATGATTAGTGTGCCGCCCACTGCACCGAGTTCAGGTCGACGCCTTCCTTGAACATGTCCCACAGCGGCGACAGTTCGCGCAGCTTGCCGATCTTTTCGTGCAGCAGCTTGATCGCGTAGTCGATTTCTTCCTCGGTGGTGAAGCGGCCGATGGTGAAGCGGATCGAGCTATGGGCCAGTTCGTCGTTGCGGCCCAAGGCGCGCAGCACGTAGGACGGCTCGAGGCTGGCCGAGGTGCAGGCCGAGCCGCTGGAAACCGCCAGGTCCTTGATCGCCATGATCAGGCTTTCGCCTTCGACGAAGTTGAAGCTGACGTTGAGGTTGTGCGGTACGCGGTGTTCGAGGTCGCCGTTCAGGTAGACCTCCTCGATGTCCTGCAGGCCTTTCCACAGGCGGTCGCGCAGCGCGCGGATGCGGGCGGTTTCGGTCGCCATTTCCTCGCGGGCGAGGCGGAAGGCTTCACCCATGCCGACGATCTGGTGGGTGGCCAGCGTGCCGGAGCGGAAGCCGCGCTCGTGGCCGCCGCCGTGCATCTGCGCTTCGAGGCGCACGCGCGGCTTGCGGCGCACGTACAGCGCGCCGATGCCCTTGGGGCCGTACACCTTGTGAGCCGACAGGCTCATCAGGTCAACTTTGAGCTTGTCGAGATCGATCTCGACCTTGCCCGGCGCCTGGGTGGCGTCGACGTGGAAGATCACGCCCTTTTCGCGGCAGATTTCGCCGAGGCCGGCGATGTCCTGAATCACGCCGATCTCGTTATTGACGAACATGACCGAGGCCAGGATGGTGTCCGGGCGGATGGCGTCGCGGAACTGCTCAAGCGAGATCAGGCCGTTTTCGGCCGGGGCCAGATAGGTG
>JASLDQ010000265.1 GCA_030151505.1 Chromobacteriaceae bacterium | reverse complement strand
GCCAGCAGGGTGCCGTCGTAGACGAAGTCGGCACGGGCGTGTTTGCCCTCGGCCGGCCAGATGTGGTTCTGCAGCCAGTCCATCAGGGCCAGGTCGTCGGCGAAGCCGCGCAACAACGTCATGGCCGAATGACCGTGCAGGTTGACCAGGCCCGGCATCAGGACATGGCGGTCGAGCTGTACCCGCTCGCGGGCATCCCAGCCGGCGATCTCGGCGGGAGGGACGATGGCCGTGATGGTGTCGCCGGTGACGGCCAGGGCATGGCGTTCAAGCACTTCGCCGTCGTTCTCGACGGTGATCATCCATCGGGCTTCAATCAGCAGGTCGCAAGCGGGCATGTAGGTATCCAGTCAGGTTATTTGGTGCCGATTTTACCCGTTGCCGCGCCATCCGGCTTGTGTCGTGCGGCGCGCCAGGCAAAACGGGCCGGGTCGCAGGCATCCAGCAAATCCTTTTCCACCGGGGCGGGTTCGCCCTCCAGCTGGCTGGCGATGATTTCGCCGGCCAGCGCGCTCCAGGCCAGCCCGCGCGCGCCGAAGCCCAGTGCGCAGTACAGCCCCGCCTCGCGCGCGATGCGGCCGAGCTTGACGTCGGCGCGGGTATTGGCCACCGGTAGTGCGCCGACCAGCGGCAGGCGATCCGGCGAGGTCGGCCGGGCACAGGCGCGGCCGCGCAGCCCGGCGGGGTCGAGGCCCGCGCCGGCCTCGGGCAGCATTGCGGCAAGCTTGGCCAGATTCAGGTCGTGCAGTGTCGGGTCGGGCTCGGCTCCGGCCGGGGCTGCGGTGGCCCCCAGCGCCCGCCAGCCGCGATAGGCCGGGCTGATGTAGGCATTGCGGCAGACCACCACATCGAGATCGCCGGCGCTGTCGGCCGGGATCAGCGTCACGACCCGCTGGCCGTCGGTCAGCGGCAGGGCGGCGGTCTGGTCCAGTCGGACTGCGTCGGTCGCATTGGCGATCACGGCCACCGCTGCCCGAGCGAGTTCCTGACCGGCCGCGTCGAACGCCACCCAGTCGTCGCCCGATTTTTCTAGCCGCGCGACGTCGGCGTGCGGGACAAAGCGAATCCGCTCGCCGCCACTCGCCAGCAGGGCGGCACAATAACCGGGCGGGTTGACCCACGCCCCCTTGCCAAACCACCAGCCCGGCAGCGTCACCGGCTGGCCGGCCCTGACGCCGGCGGCATCCCGGTCAAGCCATTCCGCATAGTCGGCCGGGTAGGCGTGGCGTTCGACGATGCGGCGCTGCAGTTGGGCATTGTCGGCATCCCGGCCGAGCTGCAGCACGCCGCATTCACCCCAGTCGAAGGGCTGGCTCGCGGCTAGGCGGTGCAGTTGCCGGCCGGTATGGAGAAAGCCCGCCCGGGCCAGCCGCGATTGCAGGTTGTCATCCAGACTCAGCACCGGCAGCAGCACGCCGGCGTGGTTGCCGGATGCCTTGGTGGCCGGCGCCTCGGCGCGGTCGAGTACCGTCACCTGCCAGCCGCGTGCCGCCAGCCGCTCGGCCGTGCTGCAGCCGGCCAGCCCGGCGCCGATCACCAGCGCGGTGCGTGCCGGTGACCGCCAGTGGCGCAGCGGCTCGCGCCGTTCGCACACCCCCGCCAGCATGTCGCGCTTGCCGCCGAAGCCGGGCTGGCGGGTCACGGCAAAGCCGGCTTCGTTGAGGCGGCGGCGTACCTCGCCGGCCGCGCTGTAGGTCGCCACCGTCGCGCCGGGGGCGGCCAGCCGCAGCAGGATGTGCATCAGCTCGGGCGACCACAGTTCCGGATTGCGCGACGGGGCGAAGCCGTCGAGGTAGAAGGCGTCGGCGCGGGCCGAGAGTGCGGACAGGGCATCCTGTGCCTCGCCGAACAGCAGGGTGAGCGTGACCCGGCCGTGATCAAGATGCAGACGGTGGAAGCCCGGCGTCAGGACCGGCCATTGCGCCAGCAGTTCGGCCGACCGCGCCGCCAGCTCCGGCCACTGGCCGTGCAGCACGGCCAGATCGGCGGAACAAAACGGATGCTTCTCCACCGAGACGAAGTGCAGTCGCTCGCTGCGCTCCGGCGCGTCGCGCCAGGCTTGCCAGGTCGCAAGAAAATTCAAGCCCGCGCCGAAGCCGAGCTCGACGATGGTGAATGTTTCGCGTCCCTGCCAGCGCCCCGGCAGCTTGTTGCCGCCCAGAAACACGTGGCGGGCCTGGCCCAGTCCGCCGTCCGCGCTGTAGTAGATGTCGTTGAAGGCAGGCGAGAACGGCAGGCCGGCGTCGTTGTAGGCAAGGGTGGCGGGGCGGAGGGGGGCGGTCATGGCGGTACTGGCGTGAGGTGGGCGCAAAAACGCCGGCACGGGGCCGGCGTCGGGGAGCGTGACGGCAGGGGAGATTACTCCAGACGCATCTGCGGGAACAGGATCACGTCGCGGATCGACGGGGCGTCGGTCAGCAGCATGACCAGACGGTCGATGCCGATGCCGCAGCCACCGGTCGGGGGCAGGCCGTATTCCATTGCGCGGATGTAGTCGGCGTCGTAGTGCATGGCCTCGTCGTCACCGGCGTTCTTCTGCTCGACCTGAGCGTGGAAGCGGGCGGCCTGGTCTTCCGGGTCGTTCAGCTCGGAGTAGCCGTTGGCGTGCTCGCGGCCGACGATGAACAGCTCGAAGCGCTCGGTGATGCCGGGCTGGCTGTCGGAACCGCGTGCCAGCGGCGACACTTCAACCGGGTAGTCGACGATGAAGGTCGGATTCCACAGGCGGCTCTCGGCGCATTCCTCGAACAGCGCCAGTTGCAGGCTGCCCAGACCCGGTGCCGGCGGCAGCTTGCCGCCGAGTTTCTTGATCTCGGCCGCGACCCAGGCCGCGTCGCCCAACTGCGCGTCGGTGTAGTGCGGGTTGTAGTGCTTGATCGCGCCGAGGATGGTGAAGCGGTCGAACGGGCGGCCCAGATCGACGTCCTGGCCGTTGTAGCCGATCTTGGTGGTGCCGCAGGCGGCCAGCGCGCAGGCGCGGATGACCTTCTCGGTCATGTCCATCATGCGCTGGTAGTCGCTGTAGGCCTCGTAGAACTCGATCATGGTGAACTCGGGGTTGTGGCGCGTGCTCATCCCCTCGTTGCGGAAGTTGCGGTTGATCTCGAACACGCGTTCCAGCCCGCCGACCACCAGCCGCTTCAGATACAGCTCCGGCGCGACGCGCAGGTAGAGCGGCATGTCCAGCGCATTGTGGTGGGTAACAAAGGGCTTGGCGGTGGCGCCACCCGGAATCGGGTGCATCATCGGGGTTTCGACCTCGAGGTAGTCCTCGCCCACCATCACTTCGCGGATGGTCTGCACGATCTTCGAGCGCTTGATGAAGGTATCGCGGCTGTCCTGGTTCATGATCAGGTCGACGTAGCGCTGGCGGTATTTCTGCTCCTGGTCGGCCAGGCCGTGGAACTTGTCCGGCAGCGGGCGCAGCGACTTGGTCAACAGGCGCAGCTCGCTCACCTGGATCGACAGCTCGCCGGTCTTGGTCTTCATCAACGTGCCACGCGCGCCGACGATGTCGCCCATGTCCCAGGTCTTGAAGTCGGCGTAGACGTCCTCGCCGACGTTGTCGCGGCTGATGTAGAACTGGATGCGGCTGGAGCGGTCCTGGATGGTGGCGAAGCTGGCCTTGCCCATCACGCGCTTGAGCATCATGCGGCCGGCGACCGATACCTCGGTCGGCGCGGCGGCGAGTTCCTCTGCCTCGCTGCTGCCGTACTGCAGGTGCAGCTGGGAGGCCAGATGCTGCGGGCGGAAGTCGTTGGGGAAGGCCACGCCCTTGTCGCGGATCGCCGCCAGCTTGTGGCGGCGTTCGGCCATGATCTGGTTTTCGTCCTGGGCGGGCTGGCTGCTCTGGGTGTCGTGGGTGGACATGGTGCTTGACGCTCCTCGATGCGGGGCCGGGCCCCGGTCAATGTCAAAAATTCAGAACGCACAAGGCCGCGATGACACCCGGTCACCGCGGCCCATGCTGTAAAACTTGGTGATGGGCGCGGTTTACACGCCCTGTTTAAGGCTCGCCTCGATGAAAATGTCGAGGTCGCCGTCCATCACGCCCTTGACGTTGCCGACTTCCACCAGGGTGCGCAGATCCTTGACCCGCGACTGGTCGAATACGTAGGAGCGGATCTGGTGGCCCCAGCCCACGTCGGTCTTGCTGTCTTCCAGCGCCTGCTTTTCCTCGTTGCGCTTGCGCAGTTCGAGTTCGTACAGGCGGGCCTTCAGCATGCTCATCGCCTCGGCGCGGTTCTTGTTTTGGCTGCGGTCGTTCTGGCACTGCACGACGATATTGGTCGGCAGGTGGGTGATGCGCACGGCCGAGTCGGTCTTGTTGATATGCTGGCCGCCGGCGCCGGAGGCGCGGTAGGTGTCGATGCGCAGGTCGGCCGGGTTGATATCGACTTCGATGCTGTCGTCGACTTCCGGGTAGACGAACACGCTGGCGAACGAGGTCTGGCGTCGGTTGTTGCTGTCGAACGGCGAGTTGCGCACCAGGCGGTGCACGCCGGTTTCGGTACGCAGATAGCCATAGGCATAGTCGCCTTCCACCTTGATGGTGGCGCTCTTGATGCCGGCGACTTCGCCTTCGGATTCTTCGACGATCTCGACCTTGAAGCTCTTGCGCTCGCAGTAACGCAGGAACATCCGCTCCAGCATCGAGGCCCAGTCCTGCGCTTCGGTGCCGCCGGCGCCGGACTGGATGTCGATGAAGCAATTGTTCGGGTCCATCGGGTTGGAGAACATGCGGCGGAATTCCAGCGTTTCGAGCTGCTTTTCCACTTCGGCCAGGTCGGCCCGGACCGCTTCGATGGTATCGGCGTCGTCCTCGGCGCGGCCCATGTCGAACAGCTCGCGGCTGTCGGCCAGGGTGTTCCGAATGGCGTCGATCACGACGACCACGTCTTCCAGCGCCTTCTTTTCGCGGCCGAGATCCTGCGCGCGCTTGGGGTCGTCCCAAATGGTCGGGTCTTCGACCAGCCGGCTGACTTCTTCCAGCCGGTCCTTCTTGTCGTCGTAGTCGAGGTACTGGCGGATTTCGTCGGTACGGGCGGCCAGGTCGGCGAGCTGACTGTCGATCTGATTGATTACTTCGGCTTCGATCATGGCGAAAATCCGGTGCTGCGGAGCGTAAATAACGCGCCAGTATAACGGACGCGCCGATTTCGGTGAAAGTCTGCGGTGCGGGCGGCGGTACGCGAGACAAAAAAAGCGCGCCGTTCCGGGCGCGCTTTTGGAGCGGAGCGGCTTAGCCCAGCAGGTGGGCGACGCCGGCGCGTTCTTCTTCCAGCTCGTTCAGCGTGTTGTTCATGCGGTCACGGCTGAATTCGTCGATTTCCAGGCCTTGGACGATCTGGTATTCGCCGTTGGCGCAGGTGACCGGGAAGCCGTAGGTCACGCCTTCCGGAATGCCATAGGAGCCGTCCGACGGAATGCCCATGGTGACCCACTTGCCGTTGGTGCCCAGCACCCAGTCGCGGATGTGGTCGATGGCGGCATTGGCGGCCGAGGCAGCCGACGACAGGCCGCGGGCTTCGATGATGGCGGCGCCGCGCTTGCCGACGGTCGGCAGGAACACGTCACGGTTCCAGGCTTCGTCGTTCACCAGGGTCTTGATCGATTCGCTGCCGCTGATGGCGAAGCGGTAGTCGGCGTACATGGTCGGGCTGTGGTTGCCCCACACGACCAGCTTCTCGATCGAAGCGACGGCCTTGCCGGTCTTGGCGGCCAGTTGCGACAGGGCGCGGTTGTGGTCCAGACGCAGCATGGCGGTGTAGTTGCGCGGGTTGGTGCGGCCAACCTTTTCGGCAGCCTTGCGGGCGATGTAGGCGTTGGTGTTGGCCGGGTTGCCGACCACCAGCACCTTGACGTCTTCCTTGGCGTTCTCGGCAATGGCCTTGCCCTGAACGGTGAAGATGGCGCCGTTGGCTTCCAGCAGGTCGGCACGTTCCATGCCCTTGCTGCGCGGACGGGCACCCACCAGCAGGCAGACGTCGGCATCCTTGAAGGCCACGTTCGGGTCATCGGTGGCGACCATGCCGGCCAGCAGCGGGAAGGCGCAGTCTTCCAGCTCCATCATCACGCCCTTGACGGCGTTCTGGGCCTGCGGCAGGTCCAGCAGTTGCAGGATGACCGGCTGGTCTTTGCCGAGCATTTCGCCCGAGGCAATGCGGAACAGCAGGCTATAGCCAATCTGGCCGGCAGCGCCGGTAACGGCAACGCGGACGGGGGCTTTCATCGATTCACTCTCCTTGGTAGTTGCGGCAGGCGGACTGGCGTGTCCGTCGATATTCCGTTGACCCTAGTAGATGCTGGCGCCGTGGGGTTTCACCGTGATCCGGGCGGCCGCCACGAAGCGTTTTGGGCGCGGCGAGTGTAGCACGCCGACCCCGGATGTACCATGATCGTCCCGATCGCCGGCGGGGCATGAACACGGCATTGTATGTCTTATATAAGAGTTGGTGGACGCTGGCGGGCAATGGTGGTTAAATCGCACAAATGCCCAGTGAAAAGCCCCGTTACACACCGCTCTACGCGCAGATAAAACACCACCTTACCCGTCGCATCGCCACCGGCGAATGGAAGACGGACGAGGCCTTGCCGTCGGAGTGGGAGCTGGCCGAAGAGCTCGATGTCAGCCAAGGAACGGTGCGCAAGGCGCTGGGCGAATTGACGCTTGACGGCTGGCTGTACCGCCAGCAGGGCAAAGGGACGTTCGTGTCGGCCGGTGCCTCCGAATGGGGCGACGGCAAGCTGGTGGGGCCGGGAGGGTTTTTCGAGTCGCCCGAGCCCGTGTCGGCCGAGTTGCTCAGTGTGGGGCGGGTCGTGGCCGGCGAGGAAGTGGCCGGAGCCCTTGGCCTGCGGCGCGGCGCGGCACTGCATCATGTGCGCCAGCTGTGGCGGCAGCGCGGGGTGGTGGTCGCGCTCGATAATGTGCTCTTGTCGGCCGACCGTTTCGAGGAAATCGACGCCCGGCGTTTGCGCATGTACGGCGGCAGCGTCTATGCCTTGCTGGAGCGCCAGTTCTCGGTGCGAATCCGCATCGGGCGCTCGCAGTTCCGCGCGGTGCGCGCGGCGCGCGACGAGGCCCAGTTGCTGGGGGTCGACATGGACGAGCCCTTGCTGGCCATGGCGCGTCTGGGCGTGACCGTCGGCGGCGAGGTGGTGGAATGGCGGCAGCGCCTGGTGCGTTCGCAACGCTGGGCGTGGCAGCCGGATTGATGCCGTCGATATATCCGGGTGTCGTGCGGACAGGTCGTCTTTGTTAGAATCGCGGGTTGTCGGACACCGTACTGGTCGTCCGGAACAGCAGTCGCAGCAAGGTCCAACAGACCGGCCTGCCGGCTGTTAAAGAAGACGGGCTTGCCGAAATGCCGGCGAAAAGCAGGTGTTCGGCGGGCCCCGAAGTTTTCGGGTTGCCCCGGAAGTCGTCTCAAATCAGGTGTCTTGTTTCCCCAAGGAAGCTCTTAATGCAAAAGAAACGACCCAAGCACCTTGATCTGTCCAAAATCACCCTGCCCCTCGGGGCCAAGGTGTCGATTTTGCACCGGATCAGTGGTGTTGCCCTTTTCCTTGCCCTCCCGCTTCTGATTTATCTGCTCTCAGGTTCTCTGAGCTCCGCAGAAGCATTCGAAACCTACCGCGCCGTCGTGGCCTTCCCGCTGATGAAGCTGATCCTGATCGGCTTGCTGTGGGCCTATCTGCACCACTTCTGCACTGGTATCCGTTTCCTGCTGTACGACCTGCACATCGGCCAACAGCTTGAAACCGCCCGCGCGAGCGCCAAGGCCGTGCTGGTGATTAGCCTGGCTCTGACCGTGATTCTGGGGGTGACGCTGTGGTAAATCGTGTTGTTGTCGGCGCCGGTTACGGCGTCAAGGACTGGATCATGCAGCGCGTGACCGCTGCGGTCATGGTGGCCTACACCGTCCTGCTCGTCCTGTTCATCCTGGCCATGCCGTCTTCCTACGAAGGCTGGCAGCAGCTGTTCCACAGCACCTGGGTGCGCGTGCTGACCCAAGTCACTTTCCTGGCGCTGGCCCTGCACGTCTGGGTGGGCATCCGTGACGTGTGGATGGACTACGTCAAGCCGGTCGGCCTGCGCCTTGCGCTGCACCTCTTCACCGCGCTGTGGCTCATCGGTAGCTTCGTGTATTCGTTTGTCGTCGTGTGGGGTATTCAATAATGGCCGTACCTGTCCGTCGTTTTGATGCAGTTGTCGTCGGTGCCGGCGGCGCCGGCCTGCGCGCCGCGCTGCAGCTGTCGGAAGCCGGTCTGAAGACCGCCGTCCTCTCCAAGGTGTTCCCGACCCGTTCGCACACCGTTGCAGCCCAGGGCGGCATTTCCGCCTCGCTCGGCAACGTGCAGGAAGACCGCTGGGACTGGCACATGTACGACACCGTCAAGGGTTCCGACTGGCTCGGCGACCAGGACGCGATCGAATTCATGTGCCGCAAGGCTCCCGAAGCCGTGATCGAGCTCGAACACTTCGGCATGCCGTTCGACCGTCTGGAAAACGGCAAGATCTACCAGCGTCCGTTCGGTGGCCACATGGCCGACTTCGGCAAGACCCCGGTGCAGCGTGCCTGTGCCGTGGCCGACCGTACCGGTCACGCGATGCTGCACACCCTGTACCAGCGCAACGTGCGCGCCAAGACCCAGTTCTTCGTCGAATGGATGGCGCTTGACCTGATCCGCGACGCCGACGGCGACGTGGTCGGCGTGACCGCGCTGGAACTGGAAACCGGTGACATCTTCGTGCTGCACGCCAAGGCAGTGCTGTTCGCCACCGGCGGCGCCGGCCGCATCTACTCGGCTTCCACCCACGCCTTCATCAACACCGGCGACGGTCTGGGCATGGCCGCTCGCGCCGGCATCCCGCTGGAAGACATGGAGTTCTGGCAGTTCCACCCGACCGGCGTGGCCGGCGCGGGCGTGCTGATCACCGAAGGCGTGCGCGGCGAAGGCGGCATCCTGCGCAACGATTCGGGTGAGCGCTTCATGGAACGCTACGCGCCGAACGCCAAGGATCTGGCCAGCCGCGACGTGGTGTCGCGCGCGATGGCGGTGGAAATCTTCGAAGGCCGCGGCTGCGGCAAGAACAAGGACCACGTGCTGCTCGATCTCGCCCACCTCGGCGAAGACGTCATCAACAAGCGCCTGCCGGGTATCCGCGAAATCGCGATCAAGTTCGCCGGCGTCGATCCGATCAAGCAGCCGATCCCGGTCGTGCCGACCACCCACTACATGATGGGCGGCATTCCGACCAACTATCATGGCGAAGTGGTCGCGCCGAAGGGCGGCAACGACGAAGTCCGCGTCAACGGTTTCTATGCCGCCGGTGAATGCGCCTGCGCCTCGGTGCACGGCGCCAACCGTCTCGGTACCAACTCGCTACTCGACCTCGTGGTGTTCGGCAAGTCGGCCGGCGACAGCATGATCGAGTACATCAAGAACGAAGTGCCGTCGCACAAGCCGCTGCCGGCCAATGCCGCCGACTACTCGCTCGCGCGCATCGCCCGCTTGGAAAACCAGACCGGCGGCGAAGAAGTGGCCGACGTCCGCAACGCCATGCAGCGCTCCATCCAGTTGCACGCTGGTGTGTTCCGCACCCAGGCCGTGCTGGAAGAAGGCGTCTCGCAGATCAAGGCCGTGGCCGAGCGCGTCAAGCTTACCCAGATCAAGGACAAGTCCAAGGTCTGGAACACCGCCCGCATGGAAGCGCTGGAACTCGACAACCTGATCGAAGTGGCGATGGCCACCATGATCTCGGCCGAGGCCCGCAAGGAATCGCGCGGCGCCCACGCCCGTGACGACTTCCCTGAGCGTGACGATGCGTGGATGAAGCACACGCTGTACCACCGCGAAGGCAGCAAGCTGACCTACAAGGCGGTGCATAACCAGCCCTTGACGGTCGACTACATCAAGCCGCAGAAGCGCGTGTACTAAGGAATTCTTGCGATGGAAAAAATCAAACTTTCGCTGTATCGCTACAATCCGGACAAGGACGACAAGCCGTACATGCAGGACTTCGATGTCGAGATCGAACCGACCGACATCAAGCTGCTCGACTTGCTGGTCAAGCTCAAGGCCCAGGATGACTCGCTGTCGTTCCGCCGCTCCTGCCGCGAAGGCATCTGCGGCTCGGACGCGATGAACATCAACGGCCGCAACGGTCTGGCGTGCATCACCGACATCCGCAGCCTCAAGCAGCCGATCCAGCTGCGTCCGCTGCCGGGCCTGCCGGTCATCCGCGACCTGATCGTCGACATGACCCAGTTCTTCAAGCAGTACCACTCGATCAAGCCGTACCTGATCAACGATACGCCCGCGCCGGAAGGCGAACGCTACCAGTCGCCGCAAGACCGCGAAAAGCTCGACGGCCTGTACGAGTGCATCCTTTGCGCCTGCTGCTCTACGTCCTGCCCGTCGTTCTGGTGGAACCCGGACAAGTACGTCGGTCCGGCCGGCCTCTTGGCGGCCTACCGCTTCATCATCGACTCGCGCGACGAAGCGACCAACGAGCGTCTGGACAACCTGAACGACCCGTACCGCCTGTTCCGCTGCCACACCATCATGAACTGTACCGAGGTGTGCCCGAAGCACCTGAATCCCGCCAAGGCCATTG
The DNA here is from genome assembly GCA_030151505.1 of Chromobacteriaceae bacterium. Classification (GTDB taxonomy): domain Bacteria; phylum Pseudomonadota; class Gammaproteobacteria; order Burkholderiales; family Aquaspirillaceae; genus JASLDQ01. Next base: position 9,825 of record JASLDQ010000265.1, on the reverse strand, counting down.
ACAACATCAAGGGCATGATGGCGATTCGTGCGATCTGACATGAGCCGATACAGCCAAGCCGATCGTTCGCGCATCCGTTGGCACACCCGCCGCGGATTGCTGGAGATGGATCTCGTCCTGGAGCGCTTCATGGCCAGGGAGTTCGACCGCCTCTCCGACGAACAGATCGACGCCTTCGTGAAGCTGCTCGAACTGATCGACACCGAATTCCTGGATTTGGTGAACCGCAAGATCGAACTCGAGGACCCGGCCCTCCAGCCGATGATCGAGATGCTTCGCAAGGCCTGACCAGAACACCCCGCGCCGCGCCGGCTGCATCTCAACGACTGCAGGCGCTGGCGGGGCGGTCTACACAATGCAAGGTTTTAAGAGGGAGTAAGTTGTGGAAACTAATCGCAAAGTCACACTGAACTACGCCGAAGGCCAGTCGATGGAATTCCCGGTGATGGCTGGTACGCTGGGCCCGGACGTCGTCGACATCCGCGCTTTCGGCAAGACCGGCATGTTCACCTTCGATCCCGGCTTCCTGGCGACCGCCTCGTGCGAATCCAAGATCACCTTCATCGACGGCGATCTGGGCCAGCTCTACTACCGCGGCTACCCGATCGAACAACTGGCGGAAAAGTCGGATTTCCTCGAAAGCTGCTACCTGCTGCTGAACGGCGAATTGCCGACCGCGGCGCAGAAGGCTGATTTCGACAGCAAGATCCTGCGCCATAACATGCTGCACGACCAGATCCTGACGGTGTTCAAGGGCTTCCGCCGCGACGCGCACCCGATGGCCGTGATGGTCGGCGTGGTGGGCGCACTGTCGGCCTTCTATCACGATTCGCTCGACATCAACGACGCGCACCACCGCGAAGTGTCGGCCCATCGCCTGATCGCCAAGATTCCGAACATCGCCGCCCAGGCCTACCGCTACAACAAGGGCCTGCCGTTCAGCTATCCGAAGAACGGCCTGTCCTACGCCGAGAACTTCCTGCACATGATGTTCTCGACCCCGTGCGAGGAGTACAAGGTCAATCCGGTGCTGGCCAAGGCGCTGGACCGCATCTTCATCCTGCATGCCGACCACGAGCAGAACGCCTCGACCTCGACCGTCCGTCTGGCCGGTTCGTCGGGCGCCAACCCGTTCGCCTGCATCGCCGCCGGCATCGCCTGCCTGTGGGGCCCGTCGCACGGCGGCGCCAACGAAGCCGTGCTGAAGATGCTGGACGAGATCGGTTCGGTTGACAATGTGCCGGCCTTCATGGAAGGCGTGAAGGCCAAGACCCACAAGCTGATGGGCTTCGGCCACCGCGTGTACAAGAACATGGACCCGCGCGCCAAGATCATGAAGCAGACCTGCGACGAAGTGCTGGCCGAACTGGGCCTGCACAACGATCCGAAGTTCAAGCTCGCCATGGCGCTGGAAAAGATCGCGCTGGAAGATCCGTACTTCATCGAGCGCAAGCTCTACCCGAACGTGGACTTCTACTCGGGCATCGTGCTGTCGGCCATCGGCATCCCGGTCTCGATGTTCACCCCGATCTTCGCGCTGGCCCGCACCGTGGGCTGGATCAGCCACTGGGCCGAGATGATCTCCGACCCGGCCATGAAGATCGGCCGTCCGCGCCAGTTGTACACCGGCTCGCCGCGCCGCGACTACGCCGACGTGGGCGCCCGCAAGTAAGTCATTCATGACGACAGGCGCGGTGGCGGTCCGTCCGCCGCCGCGCTTTCCGCATCGAACCAGCCGAGAGTGCTGTGGAGTTGACGCCCCGGGCGTCAAGCCGACAACGCTTTTTCACGCTGCAAACTAGCCACTACAAAGGGTCGCATACCATGATGCAAGCCTCCATGAGCCAGTCCTACCTGTTTGGCGGGAATGCTCCGTTCATCGAGGAGTTGTACGAACAGTACCTCACCGATTCGACATCCGTTTCCGCTGAATGGCGCGACTACTTCGACAAGCTGCAGCAGACCGGCAACGCCGCCGTGCGTGACGTGCCGCACCAGCCCATCCAGGAATCCTTCATCCAGCTGGCCAAGCAGCCGCGCAACTACGTGGCCAAGAGTGAAGCCGCCACCTGGGACGCGATGCAAAAGCAGGTGGCCGTTCTCAAGCTGATCTCGGCCTACCGCGTGCTGGGTAACCGCTGGGCCAACCTCGACCCGCTCAAGCGCATGGACACCGCGCCGGTGCCCGAACTCGACCCGGCCTACCACGGCCTGACCGACGCCGACATGGCGCAGGTCTACAACACCGGTTCCTACGTCGGCCTCGACAAGGGCCCGTTGTCCGAAATCCTCGGCGCCCTCAAGCAGACCTACTGCGGCAACATCGGCCTCGAATACATGCACATCATGGATTCGGAGCAGAAGCGCTGGGTACAGAACTATTTCGAAGGCAGCCGCTCGACCCCGCGCTACACCGCCGATGCCAAGAAGCGCATCCTCAAGCAGGTGACCGCGGCCGAAACGCTGGAACGCTACCTGCACACCAAATACGTCGGCCAGAAGCGCTTCTCGCTTGAAGGCGGCGAATCGATGATCGCCGCGCTGGATCAGCTGATCCAGAACGCCACCGCCGTCGGCGTCAAGGAACTGATCGTCGGCATGGCCCACCGCGGCCGTCTGAACGTGCTGGTCAACACCCTGGGCAAGCTGCCGCGCGACCTGTTCGCCGAATTTGAGGGCAAGCCGGCGGTCGAACTGCCGAGCGGTGACGTGAAGTACCACATGGGCTTCTCCAGCGACGTTCCGACCCCGAACGGTCCGATGCACGTCAGCCTGGCGTTCAACCCGTCCCACCTCGAAATCGTCAACCCGGTGGTCGAAGGTTCGGTGCGCGCGCGCCAGACCCGCCGCCGCGACGCCGAGCGTACCCAGGTCGTGCCGCTGCTGATCCACGGCGACGCCGCCTTCGGCGGCCTCGGCGTCAACCAGGGGACCTTCAACCTGTCGCAGACCCGCGGTTATGGCACCGGCGGCACGGTCCACCTGGTCGTCAACAACCAGGTCGGCTTCACCACGTCGGACACCCGCGACATGCGCTCGAGCATGTACTCGACCGACATCGCCAAGATGGTCGAGGCGCCGATCTTCCACGTGAACGGCGACGATCCGGAAGCCGTGTGCTTCGTGATGCAGGCCGCGCTGGCCTTCCGCATGCAGTTCAAGAAGGACGTCGTCATCGACATGGTTTGCTTCCGCAAACTTGGTCACAACGAGGGTGACGACCCGATGCTGACCCAGCCGATGATGTACAAGCGGATCGCCAAGCACCCGGGCGTGCGCGCGAAGTACGTCGAGCGTCTGGTCAACGAAGGCATCGTCAAGGCCGAGGACGCCGAAGGGCTGATTCGCGACTACCGTGACGCGCTGGACAAGGGTGAGCATGTCGAGCAGACCGTCCTCAGCAACTACACCCGCGAATACAAGCTGGACTTCACCCCCTACATCGGCACCCACTGGGCCCATCCGGTCGATACCTCGCTGCCGGTCGGCGACATCAAGCGCCTGAGCGACAAGCTCACCACGCTGCCGGAAGGCTTCAAGCCGCATCCGACCGTTGCCAAGCTCCTGACCGCCCGCCGCGAAATGGGCGCCGGCAACCAGCCGCTGGACTGGGGCATGGCCGAAACGCTGGCCTACGCCAGCCTGGTGGAAAACGGCTACGGCGTGCGCATCTCCGGGGAAGACTCCGGTCGCGGCACCTTCTCGCACCGCCATGCCGTCCTGCACGATCAGAACCGCGAACGCTGGGATGCCGGCGCCTACGTGCCGCTGCGCAACCTGTCCGACAACCAGGCCGAATTCCTGGTGATCGACTCCATCCTCAACGAGGAAGCGGTGCTGGCCTACGAATACGGCTACGCCTGCTCGGCTCCGAACGAACTCACCATCTGGGAAGGCCAGTTCGGCGACTTCGCCAACGGCGCCCAGGTGGCGATCGACCAGTTCATCGTGTCGGGCGAGACCAAGTGGGGCCGTCTGTGCGGCCTGACCATGATCCTGCCGCACGGCTACGACGGCCAGGGTCCGGAACACAGCTCGGCCCGTGTCGAGCGCTACCTGCAGTTGTGCGCCGAGCACAACATCCAGGTCGTTATGCCGACCACTTCCGCGCAGATGTTCCACATGCTGCGTCGCCAGATGCTGCGCCCGTACCGCAAGCCGCTGGTGATCCCGATGTCCAAGCGCCTGCTGCGCTTCAAGGACTCGATGAGCTCGCTGGAAGACTTCACCTCGGGCAGCTTCAAGCCGGTGATCGGCGAAGTCGAGGCGCTGGATGCCAAGAAGGTCAAGCGCGTGGTTCTGTGCGCCGGTCAGGTCTACTACGATCTGGTCAATGCCCGCAAGGAGCGCGAGATCAAGGACATCGCCATCGTCCGCGTCGAGCAGCTCTACCCGTTCCCGACCGAACAGCTGGCCGCCGAGCTGGCCCGGTTCCCGGCGGCCAAGGAAATCATGTGGGTGCAGGAAGAGCCGAAGAATCAGGGCGCCTGGTACCAGATCCGCCACCGACTCGAAGCCCAGGTGGGGCCGAAGCAGACCCTGACCTTCGCCGGCCGCCCGTCGTCGGCCTCGCCGGCGGTGGGGTATATGAGCAAGCACGTCGCCCAGCTCAAGGCCTTCCTCGACGAAGCGATGAGCTTCGCCAAGTAATCAACAGGAGACAGCCCCGGCCCCGGCCGGGGTTCCACGCATCTAACGATAAGGCGGCAATCCTTTCATGCCGCCAACACTGGAGCCCATCACATGCTGATCGAAGTCAAAGTGCCGCAATTGCCGGAATCGGTGTCCGAAGCCACGCTGGTGTCCTGGCACAAGAAGGCAGGCGAATTCGTCAACCGTGACGAAAACCTGATCGATCTGGAAACCGACAAGGTCGTGCTCGAACTGCCGGCCCCGCAAGCCGGCGTGCTGGTCGAAATCATCGAAGCCGACGGCGCGACCGTGGTCAGCGGCCAGCTGATCGCCAAGATCGACACCGCCGCCCAAGCCGGTGTGGCCGCTCCGGCTGCAGCCGCTGCCGCCCCGGCTCCGGCTGCCTCCGTGTCCGCCCCGGTGGCTGGCGCTGCTGCCATGCCGGCCGCGAAAAAGCTCGCCGCCGAAGCCGGCGTGGATCTGGCCAATGTGGCCGGCAGCGGCCGTGATGGCCGTGTGCTGAAGGAAGACGTCGCCGCTGCTGCCGCCAAGCCCGCCGCGGCGCCGGCCAAGGTTGCCGCGCCGGCCGTGATCCTGCCGGGCGCACTGGGCGACCGCACGGAACAGCGCGTGCCGATGTCGCGCCTGCGCCAGCGCGTGGCCGAGCGCCTGCTCGAGTCGCAGCAGACCAACGCCATCCTCACCACCTTCAACGAAGTGAACATGAAGCCGGTGATGGATCTGCGCAACAAGTACAAGGACAAGTTCGAGAAGGAACACGGCATCAAGCTCGGCTTCATGGGCTTCTTCGTCAAGGCCGTCGTGGCCGCGCTGAAGAAATACCCGGTGGTGAACGCCTCGGTCGATGGTACCGACATCGTCTACCATGGCTACTTCGACATCGGCGTGGCCGTGGGCAGCCCGCGCGGTCTGGTGGTGCCGGTGATCCGCAACGCCGACCAGCTGAGCCTGGCCGACATCGAGAAGACCATTGCCGATTTCGGCAAGCGCGCGCAGGAAGGCAAGCTCGGCATGGACGAGCTGACCGGCGGCACCTACACCATCTCCAACGGTGGTACCTTCGGTTCGATGATGTCGACCCCGATCATCAACCCGCCGCAGTCGGCCATCCTTGGCATGCACGCCACCAAGGAACGCGCCGTGGTCGAAAACGGCCAGGTGGTGGTGCGCCCGATGATGTATCTGGCCCAGTCCTACGATCACCGGATCATCGACGGCCGCGAAGCGGTGCTGTCGCTGGTGGCGATCAAGGATGCGATCGAAGATCCGGCCCGCCTGCTGCTGGATCTGTGAAAAAGTGAACGCTGAAAGGTGAGGCGCGGCGCGACCCGCCGGTGCTTCACCTTCCGGCACGCTGTGCCGGTTCGCGTTCCATGTTTGACGTTTCACACCTCACGAGGGTTTAGCATGTCCCAACAATTCGATGTCGTCGTGATCGGCGGCGGCCCCGGCGGCTACGTCGCGGCGATCCGCGCGGCCCAGCTCGGTTTCAATACCGCTTGCGTCGATGCGACCAAGAACCCGGAAGGCCAGCCCAGCCTCGGCGGCACCTGCCTGAACGTCGGTTGCATCCCGTCCAAGGCGCTGCTGCAGTCGAGCGAGAACTATCACGCAGTCCAGCACGACTTTGCCAAGCACGGCATCACGGTCAAGGGCGCGCAGATGGACATCGCCCAGATGCTCAAGCGCAAGAACGAGATCATCACCAAGAACGCCGGCGGCATCGCCTTCCTGTTCAAGAAGAACAAGGTGGCCAACCTGCACGGTCTGGGCAAGCTGGTCGGCCGCAGCAACGAGAAGTGGCAGATCGAAGTCGCCGACGGTGCCAAGGTCGAGCAGATCGAAGCTACCCACGTGATCCTCGCTACCGGTTCGACCCCGCGCCCGCTGCCGGGCACGGCCGTCGACAACAAGCTTGTGCTCGACAACGAAGGCGCGCTGGCGCTGACCGAAGTGCCCAAGCGCCTCGGCGTGATCGGTTCCGGCGTGATCGGCCTGGAAATGGGCTCGGTGTGGAAGCGCCTGGGCGCGGAAGTGACCGTGCTCGAAGCGATGCCGACTTTCCTGGCCGCTGCCGACGAGCAGATCGCCAAGGAGGCGTTCAAGACGCTGACCAAGGACACCGGCCTGGACATCCAGCTGGGCGTCAAGATCGGCGAAATCGTGACCGGCAAGAAGTCGGTGACGGTCAAGTACGAGCTGAACGGCGAGCAGAAGAGCGCTGAGTTCGACAAGCTGATCGTGTCGATCGGCCGCGTGCCCAACACCGCCGGCCTCAACGCCGAGGCGGTGGGCCTGCAGCTCGACGAGCGCGGCTTTGTCGTGGTCGATGACCATTGCCACACCAACCTGCCGAACATGTGGGCGGTGGGCGACGTGGTGCGTGGCCCGATGCTGGCGCACAAGGCGTCCGACGAAGGCGTGTGCGTGGCCGAGCGCATCGCCGGCCAGAAGCCGCATCTGGACTTCAACATGATTCCGTGGGTGATCTACACCAGCCCCGAAATCGCCTGGGTCGGCAAGACCGAGCAGCAGTTGAAGAAGGACGGCGTCGAGTACAAGAAGGGCACCTCCGGCTTTGCCGCCAACGGCCGCGCGCTGGGCCTGGGCATGGCGCAGGGTACCGTCAAGGTGCTGGCCGATGCCAAGACCGACCGCATCCTCGGCGTGCACATCATCGGGCCGTTCGCGTCCGAGCTGGTTGCCGAAGCCGTGGTGGCGATGGAGTTCTCCGCCTCGAGCGAAGACATCGCCCGCATCGTCCACGCGCATCCTTCCTTGTCCGAAGTGATGCACGAAGCCGCGCTGGCCGCCGACAAGCGCGCGCTGCATTCGTAACCCCATAAAGCAATAAAGGCGCGGGGGAGAGGGCTCCCGCCGCGCCTGATCACGACCCCCTCACTCACAGAGAGAGAAGCACATGAATCTGCACGAATACCAAGCGAAAGCCCTGCTGGCCAAGTACGGCCTGCCGGTGCAACAAGGCGTTCTGGCCGTGTCGCCGGAAGAAGCTGCCGCCGCATTCGACAAGCTGGGCGGCAAGTTCGCCGTGATCAAGGCCCAGGTCCACGCCGGTGGCCGCGGCAAGGCCGGCGGCGTCAAGGTGGTGAAGAGCCGCGAAGAAGCCTCGGACATCGCCAAGGGCCTGATCGGCAAGAACCTGGTGACCTACCAGACCGACGCCAACGGCCAGCCGGTCAACAGCGTGCTGGTCTGCGAAGACATGTACCCGGTGCAGCGCGAACTGTATCTGGGCGCCGTGGTCGACCGTTCGTCCCGCCGCGTGACCTTCATGGCCTCGACCGAAGGCGGCGTGGAAATCGAAGAAGTAGCTCACAACACCCCGGAAAAGATCCTCAAGGTGACGGTCGACCCGCTGGTCGGCCTGCAGCCGTTCCAGGCCCGTGAAGTCGCCTTCCAGCTGGGCCTCGAGGGCAAGCAGATCAACGAATTCGTCAAGCTGATGAGCGGCGCGTACAACGCCTTCGTCGAAAACGACTTCGCCCTGTTCGAAATCAACCCGCTCGCCATCCGTGGCGACGGCAGCCTGTGCTGCGTCGACGCCAAGGTCGGCATCGACTCCAACGCGCTGTACCGCCTGCCGGCCGTGGCCGCGCTGCGCGACAAGTCGCAGGAAAACGAGCGCGAACTGAAGGCTTCCGAGTTCGAACTGAACTACGTGGCGCTGGAAGGCAATATCGGCTGCATGGTGAACGGCGCCGGTCTGGCCATGGCCACCATGGACATCATCAAGCTCAAGGGCGGCCAGCCGGCCAACTTCCTGGACGTGGGCGGCGGCGCCACCAAGGAGCGCGTGATCGAAGCGTTCAAGCTGATCCTGGCCGACCCGTCGGTCAAGGGCGTGCTGATCAACATCTTCGGCGGCATCGTCCGTTGCGACATGATCGCCGAAGCCATCATCGCCGCGGTGAAGGAAGTCAACGTGACCGTGCCGGTCGTGGTGCGTCTGGAAGGCAACAACGCCGAAGCCGGCGCCAAGATCCTCGACGAATCCGGCCTCAAGCTGATTTCGGCCCAGGGCCTGAATGACGCGGCCGAGAAGATCGTCGCCCAACTGGCCTAATCACCTGCACCCACGGAGTTAACTATGAGCGTTCTCGTCAATAAAGACACCAAAGTGCTGGTGCAGGGCTTCACCGGCAAAAACGGCACTTTCCACTCGGAACAGGCACTGGCCTACGGCACCAAGGTCGTCGGCGGCGTGACCCCAGGCAAGGGCGGCAGCCAGCACCTCGGCCTGCCGGTGTTCAACACCATGAAGGAAGCCGTGCGCGAAACCCAGGCTGATGCCTCGGTCATCTACGTGCCGGCACCGTTCGTGCTCGATTCCATCGTCGAAGCGGTGGACTCCGGCATCAAGCTGATCGTCACCATCACCGAAGGCGTGCCGACCCTCGACATGCTCAAGGCCAAGCGCTACATCGAGCAGACCGGCGGCGTGCGCCTGATCGGCCCGAACTGCCCCGGCATCATCACCCCGGGCGAATGCAAGATCGGCATCATGCCGGGCCACATCCACCGCCCGGGCAAGATCGGCATCGTGTCGCGCTCCGGCACCCTGACCTACGAAGCCGTCGCGCAAACCACCGCCGCCGGCCTCGGCCCGTCGACCTGCATCGGCATCGGCGGCGACCCGATCCCGGGCCCCAGCCCCATCGACGCGCTGGAACTGTTCCAGAACGACCCGCAGACCGAAGCCATCATCATGATCGGCGAAATTGGCGGCACCGCTGAGGAAGAAGCGGCCGAATACGCCAAGGCCCACGTGACCAAGCCGATCGTCGGCTACATCGCCGGCGTGACCGCGCCGAAGGGCAAGCGCATGGGCCACGCCGGTGCGATCATCTCGGGTGGCAAGGGCACTGCCGAAGAGAAGTTCGCCGCCTTCGAGCGTGCCGGCATCCGCTACACCCGCAGCCCGGCCGAACTGGGCAGCACCATGGTCGCGCTGCTGAAGGAAAAGGGCATGCTGTAAGCCTGCTTGGCTCTGGCAGCACACAAAAACGCCACCTTTCGAGGTGGCGTTTTGCTTTGTTGCAAAATTGCGCCGATTTATGACAAAAGACAGAAAACTGGTGGATAGCCTCGTTGGGTCGGTGGAGCGTGCGTTATCATCTCAATTCTTCTATTTTTCATGCCTTTAGCATGGCG
>JASLDQ010000258.1 GCA_030151505.1 Chromobacteriaceae bacterium | reverse complement strand
GCATTTCCGCCGCGTCAGCCGGGAATTCCTGGTGAAGAAACTCGGCTGACGCGGCGGAAATGCTCGGTGCCGGACACCCGCAGCGCTTCGTAGATCACCATTTCACGCGTCACCAGCCGCACGCCTTCCTGTTCGAAGCGGCGCAGGGCAAAGTCGTAGTCGCCTTGCGCGCGCGAGCTGATGCAGTCGGCCACCACGAACACTTCCTTGCCGGCGGCCTTCAATTCCAGCGCGGTCTGCAGCACGCAGACATGCGCCTCCATCCCGCACACCACCACCTGCTCGCGCGCCATCACGCCGGGGGGCAGGGTGCCGGCGGCCACGCAGGAGAAATGCAGTTTCTCCACCACCGGCGCTGTGGGCGCGGCGGCCCGCAGCGCGGCGGCGGTATGGCCCAGCCCCTGCGGATACTGCTCGGTGAACACCAGCGGCAGCCCGACTGCGCCGGCGGCGCCGATCAGCCACTCCACCCGTGCCAGCAGTTTTTCCGGGGCCAGCACTGCCGGCACGAGCTTGTCCTGAATGTCCACCACCAGAAGGGTGGCGCGATTGACGTCGATCAGCATGATGTCTCCTCCTTGTTGTTCCCGCATCATCAGCCAGTTTGTCCGCCGTCCACAAGCGGGCCGCTGCCAATGGGTATACTGCGCACATTCCTTTGTGCTGCCTTGCCCTCCATGACTCCCTCCCGCCGCCGCATCGTCTGGATAGCCGTTTTCTGCCTGATCGTGCTGGCGGCGATTGCCGGCTGGCGCCTGCAAGCCGGGCCGCAGGTGGCGACGGTGGAGGTGGCGGAAGGCCCGTTCGTGTATACCGTGATCGCCACCGGCCGGGTCGCGCCGACGGTGCGGGTGTCGGTCGGCGTGCTGGTCAACGGCCGGGTGGCCGCCACCCCGGTGGCCGAAGGCAGCGCGGTCGCGGCCGGGCAGTTGCTGGTGCAGCTGGAAGACCGTGACCAGCGCGCCGCGCTGGCGCAGGCCGAGGCGGCACTGGCGCAGGCCGAGGCCAAGTACGCCGTGCTGGCGCGCGAGAGCCTGCCGCAGAGCCGCGAGGGCGAGCGCCAGGCGCAGACCACGCTGGGCGAGGCGCGGCGCAATTTCGCCCGCCAGCAGCAGCTGTATGGCCAGGGCTTTATCAGCGCGGCCCAGCTCGACGCCGAGCGCGCCAAACTCGACATCGCCGAGAGCCAGTTTTCCGCCAGCCAGTCCCGGCGCAACAGCCAGCAGTCGGGGGCCAGCCTGCAACTGGCGCGGGCCGACATCGCCGCCGCCCGCGCCCAACTGGCGGTCGCGCAGGCCAAGCTGGCCGAAACCCGTCTCGTCGCGCCGTCGGCCGGCGTGCTGCTGACGCGCTCGGTGGAAACCGGCGACATCGTGCAGCCGGGCAAGGAGGCGCTGCTGCTTGCCATCGACGGCCCGACCCAGATCCGGCTGGACGTGGACGAGCGCTACCTGGCCGGACTCAGGCTCGGCCAGCCGGTCAGCGTGGTGGCCGACGCCTGGCCACGCAATCCGTTCGAGGCCAAGGTGGTCTACCTGTCGCGCCAGATCAACAACCAGAAGGGCACGGTCGAGGTGAGGCTGGATGTGGCCCGTCCGCCGGCCTTTTTGCGCACCGACATGACGGTGTCGGCCGAAATCGAGGTCGCCCGCCGTGCCCGAGCCCTGACCGTGCCGCAAACCGTCGTGCACGATGCCGACGGCCCCGCGCCGTGGGTATTGCGGGTGGAAGACGGCGTGGCCAGACGCCGGGCGATCGGGCTGGGCGTGGTGGCCGGCGGCAAGGTGGAGGTGGTCGCCGGCCTCAAGGCCGCGGACCGGCTGGTCCCGGCCGGGGCGGCCGTCGTCGACGGCATGCGGGTGCGGGCCGGGGAGGGCAGCTGATGCCTTTCGAGTGGACCGTGGCACTGCGCTTTCTGCGCGAAGGGCGTTTCCAGACCGTGCTGATCGTGGTCGGCGTCACCATCGGCGTGGCGGTGGTGGTGTTCATCACCGCGCTGGTCGAGGGCCTGCAGGGCAATATCATCAACAAGACCTTGGGCGGGCAGGCGCAGGTGGTGCTGAGCGCGCCGGACGACATCAACCGCCGGGTGCAGACCGGCCCGGTGCTGGCCGAGGTGCTGAAGCGCACCGTGCGTGAGGACACGCTGTCGGGCTGGCAGCGCACGCTGACCACGGTGCGGCGCACGCCCGGCGTGACGGCGGCGGCGGCCATCGCCAGCGGCGGCGGTTTCGCCCTGCGCGGCGGGGTGCGCAAGCCGGTGGCGCTGACCGGGGTCGAGCTGGACGACTATCGCCGGGTGGTGGAGATCGACGACAAGCTGGTGGCCGGCCGGATGGCGCTGGCGGCGGGTGACGTGCTGATCGGCACCGGGCTGGCGTCCGACCTCGGCCTGCGGCCCGGCGACACTCTGCGGCTTTTGGGCACTGTGGCCGAACCGGACAATTTCCGCGTCAGCGGCGTGCTGGACTTCGGCGCCAAGCCGCTCAACGACCGCCAGGTCTACCTGCCGCTGCGGCGGGCGCAGTCGTTGCTCGACTTCCAGCTCGACGTCAGCGAGATCCAGATCCGCACTGCCGACCTGTTCGCCGCCGACCGCGTCGCCCGCCGGCTGGCCGCCGAGACCGGCCTCAAGTCCGAGAGCTGGATGGAAACCAATGCCCAGCTCCTGTCGGCGCTCAGTTCGCAGCGCATGTCCACCGGCATGATCCGCACCTTCGTCGCCATCACCGTCGCGCTCGGCATCGCCAGCGTGCTGGCCGTGTCGGTGGTGCAGAAATCACGCGAAATCGGCATCCTGCGCGCGATGGGCACGCCGGCGCGGCGCATCCTTTACGTGTTCCTGATCCAGGGCGGGCTGGTCGGTCTGACGGGCTCGGTCGGCGGGGCGCTGCTGGGCGGGGCGCTGGGCCAGCTTTTCATGAAGATCGCCCACACGCCGGACGGCCTGCCGATGTTCCCGATCGAACTCACCCCGGCGCTGTTCCTTCAGACCGCGCTGCTGGCGACGGTGGTTGGCGTGCTGGCGGCGGCTTTCCCCGCCCTGCGCGCAGCCCGGCTCGACCCGGTACAGGCGATCCGCTATGGCTGACGAGGTCCTGCGCCTGAACGGCATCCGCAAATCCTACGGCGGCGGCCGGCAGATCGAAGTGGAAGTGCTGCACGGCATCGACGTGGCCTTGCAGGAAGGCGAGCTGGTCGCGCTGGTCGGGCCGTCCGGTTCGGGCAAGTCGACCCTGCTCAACATCATGGGGCTGTTGGAGCGGCCGACTGCGGGAGAGCTGTATCTGGCCGGACAGGCGACGTCGGGACTGGACGACGACGCGGTCACCGCGCTGCGCAGCCGCTATCTGGGCTTCTGCTTCCAGTACCACCACCTGATCCCGGCGTTTTCCGCGCTGGAAAACGTGATGATGCCGATGCTGGCTGCCGAACGCTGGCCGAGCGCCGCGATGCGCGAGCGGGCGACAGGGCTGCTGGAGCGGGTGGGGCTGAGCGGGCACATGCACAAGCGGCCCGGCCAGCTTTCCGGCGGGCAGCAGCAGCGGGTCGCCATCGTGCGGGCGCTGGCGATGCAGCCGCGGCTGGTGCTGGCCGACGAGCCGACCGGCAACCTCGATACCCGTTCGGCCGCCGAAGTGTTCGGTCTGATGCAGGAAATCAACCGCAGCGAGGGCGTGACGTTCTTGATCGTCACCCATGACCTGAATCTGGCGGGCCAATGCCGGCGGCGGCTGGAAATCGTCGACGGGCAACTGGTGTGATGGTC
>JASLDQ010000251.1 GCA_030151505.1 Chromobacteriaceae bacterium | reverse complement strand
CCGCCCGACATCAGGTCGTTCATCACGTCGTACTTCTGCGCGACCGAGTGGAACACTTCGGCCACTTTCTGGGCCTTTTTGGATTCTTCGACGGTCTGGAAACCGAAATGGGTCTGTTTGTCCATGCGTGCTTACTCCCTGCTCGCGCCCGCGGCGGCGAGTCGATTCAGATAATCCAGCCACAGGGCGTCCTGCTTGGCGCCCAGCTCGTAAAGGTAGTCCCAGCTGTAAAGTCCGGTCGAGTGGCCGTCGGTGAACACCAGCTTGACGGCGTACTGGCCGACCGGCTCGATCGCCTGGATGTTGACGTGCCTCTTGCCGACCTGCAGCACCTCCTGGCCCGCGCCGTGGCCGCGCACCTCGGCCGAGGGCGAATAGACGCGCAGGTATTCGCACGGCAGCGAGAAGCGCGCGCCGTCGTCGAAGGCGACGTCGAGCACGCGCGAGGCCTGGTGCAGCTTGATCTCGACGGGAATCGGGGTGGGTTTCATGCTTGTTCGCGCTCCAGCAGCATGGCGTCGCCATAACTAAAAAACCGGTATTCGTGCTCGATGGCGTGGCGGTAGGCCTGCCGGATGGTGTCCATCCCGGCAAAGGCGCTGACCAGCATCATCAGCGTCGACTTGGGCAGGTGGAAGTTGGTCAAGAGGCGCTCGACCACGCGGAAGCGGTAGCCCGGCGTGATGAAGATGTCGGTTTCGCCCTGCCCGGCCACCAGTTCCCCGCTGCGGGCGGCCGATTCAAGCGCGCGCATCGAGGTGGTGCCGACCGCGATCACCCGTCCGCCGCGGGCCTTGGCCGCGCGGATCGCTTCGACCGTGGTAGCGGGAATGTCGTAGATCTCGCTGTGCATCTTGTGTTCGGCAATGTCGTCGACCCGCACCGGCTGGAAGGTGCCGGCGCCGACGTGGAGCGTGACCCACGCCAGCGTCACCCCGCGGGCCTGCAGCGCGGCCAGCATCGCGTCGGTGAAGTGCAGGCCGGCGGTCGGCGCCGCCACCGCGCCCTGGTGCCGCGCGTAGACGGTCTGGTAGCGTTCGTCATCGTTGCCGGCGGCGGCCCGGTCTATATAGGGAGGCAACGGCAGGCGGCCGGATTGTTCGAGGATGTCGAACACCGTTTCGTCGGCGAGGAACTTGAGCAGGAACAGCTCGCCGCGCCGCTCGACCATCTCGGCCGGCCAGCGGTCGGCGAACAGCAGCCGGCTGCCCGGCTTGGGCGACTTGCTGGCGCGTACATGCGCCAGCGCGTGGTGTTCGTCGATGACGCGCTCGACCAGCGCCTCGACCTGGCCGCCGCTGTCCTTCTGCCCGAACAGGCGCGCCTTGATGACGCGGGTATCGTTGAATACCAGCACATCGTTGGCGCCGATGAGATCGGGCACGTCGGCAAACTGCAGGTCGGTGCGGACCGCTCCCTCCACATGCAGGAGGCGGCTTTCGCCGCGCCGCTCGGGCGGAAACTGGGCGATCAAATGCTCGGGAAGGACGTAATCGAAGTCGGCGAGACGCATGGCAAGAACGGGAACCTGAAACCGGGCGAGTATAACGGTTCGCACGGCCCCCGTCCCGCCTGCCGCCTCGATTTCCCGTCATGGGCAAATGCGCTGATTCCACGTGAAAATCTGGTAACAATCCGTATAAAACGCCCGTATGAATCGCGAAAGATGCTAGACACTTTTCCGGGAATTGCAGCAAAATCGCGCCCATGTTGACGACAAACCCGCCCAAAACCGGCAAAGTGCTGGTTCTGCACGGCCCGAACCTGAACCTGCTCGGAACGCGCGAACCCCAGCACTACGGTGCCGACACACTCGCCGCGATCGATGCCCGGCTGATGGCCCGGGCACAGGCGCGCGGCGCGGTCTGCGACACGTTCCAGTCCAACGCGGAAGCGGCGATGATCGACCGCATCCACGCCGCCCGCGACGACGGTACCCGTTTCATCGTCATCAATCCGGCAGCCTATACCCATACCAGCGTCGCCCTCCGCGACGCGCTGGCCGCCGTCGCCATCCCCTTTATCGAGGTACACCTCTCGAACGTGCACAAGCGCGAAGCGTTCCGCCATCACTCCTACTTTTCCGATCTCGCGATCGGGGTGATTTGCGGCCTGGGCCCACGCGGCTACGAATTCGCGCTCGACTACGCACTGGATACCATTTCCGCCCGGTAAACCTCCCTGCCGGGCGTTTCACTTTCGGGAAACAACTCATGGATCTTCGCAAACTCAAAAAACTCATCGATCTGGTCGAAGAGTCCGGCATTGCCGAACTCGAAGTCACCGAAGGCGAGGAAAAAGTTCGCATCACCCGCGTTCAGGCCGGCAACACCGTCAGCTACGCCGCACCGATGCACATGCCGGTCCCGCAGGCCGCCGCACCGGTTGCCGCCGCAGCTCCTGCCGCCGCACCGGCCGCCCCCGCGGCCCCGGATGAGAAATCCATGGTGAAGTCGCCGATGGTCGGCACCTTCTACCGCTCGGCCAGCCCGGGCGCCAAAGCTTTTGTCGAAGTCGGCCAGTCGGTCAACGTCGGCGACACCCTGTGCATCATCGAAGCAATGAAGCTGATGAACGAAATCGAATCCGACCGTGCCGGCGTGGTCAAGGCCATCCTGTCGGACAACGGTCAGCCGGTCGAATTCGGCGAACCTCTGTTTATCATCGAGTGAGATGCGAGAAGTAAGGCGTGAGGCGCGGCGACCGCAATGGTCCCGCCCCACGCCTTGCTGCTTCTCCCCCACCCGTCACCCTTCATCTCCCTCACGGACGAACTGCACATGTTCGAAAAAATCCTCATCGCCAACCGCGGCGAAATCGCGCTGCGCATCCAGCGCGCCTGCCGCGAAATGGGCATCAAGACCGTCGTGGTCCATTCCGAGGCCGACCGCGAGGCCAAGTACGTCAAACTGGCCGACGAATCCGTCTGCATCGGCCCGGCCGCCTCGGCCCTGAGTTACCTCAACGTGCCGGCCATCATCGCCGCCGCCGAAGTGACTGACTCGCAGGCCATCCACCCCGGCTACGGCTTCCTGTCCGAAAACGCCGACTTCGCCGAACGGGTCGAGCAATCCGGCTTCGTTTTCATCGGTCCGCGCGCCGAAACCATCCGCCTGATGGGCGACAAGGTGTCGGCCAAGCAGGCCATGATCGAAGCCGGCGTGCCGTGCGTGCCCGGCTCGGGCGGCGCGCTGTCCGACGATCCGGCCGAGATCACCAAGATGGCGCGTCAGGTCGGCTTCCCGGTCATCATCAAGGCGGCCGGCGGCGGCGGCGGCCGCGGGATGCGCGTGGTGCATTCCGAAGCCGCGCTGATCAATGCGGTCAACATGACCAAGACCGAAGCCCAGGCGGCCTTCGGCAACCCGACCGTCTACATGGAGAAATTCCTCGAGACGCCGCGCCACATCGAAATCCAGATCCTGGCCGACGAATACGGCAACGCCATCTATCTGGGCGAGCGCGACTGCT
>JASLDQ010000240.1 GCA_030151505.1 Chromobacteriaceae bacterium | reverse complement strand
CCATCGCGTGCTGTTCCAGCGCGGCAATACCGGCCAGGCGGTGCGCGCTTCGTGCAGCATTCCCAATGTGTTCCAGCCGGTGAGCATCGGCGGGCGGCGCTACGTCGACGGCGGCCTGTCCAGCCCGGTGCCGGTGGCCGCTGCGCGCGAGATGGGAGCGGACGTGGTGATCGCGGTGGACATCTCCGCCCGCGCCAAGTACGGCAAGCCGGAGGGCTTCCTGAGCCTGCTGGACCAGACCGTGACCATCATGGGCGAGAAGCTGCTGGCCGAGGAGCTGAAGCAGGCCGACGTGGTGATCCGTCCGGCGGTCGGCAAGCTCGGCGCTGCCGACTTCGCCAGCCGCAACGTGGCGATCATGGAAGGGGAAAAGGCCGCGCTGCAGATGCTGCCGCTGATCCGGGCGCGGATCGAGGCCAAGACCCGTGCGCTGGCGGCGGCCCGCTGACCGCTGTACCCGGTGAGTCAGGCGCGCGGGCCGGTGTAATCCGGGCCCCGCACCGCCGGCCCCCGCGCCAGCGTTGTGCCTGCGCCCGTGTCAGGGGGCGCCGCTAGGGTGAGGGCGAGCCAGAACGGCAAGCCTTTCTCCTTGCCGGCCCGCGCTGCGCCAATCGACCCGGTGTCCGGCATGCAGAGGGCCGGACCCGGCCAAGGGCGGGACGGACGCCGCCGCTACCACAAGGCCGGCGGGTCGCCGTTATACAGGTGGGCGTAATGGCGTGGCGGATGGGCCGTCAGGCCACGGCTGAGCAGGTACTGGCTCACGTCCAGTCCACCGGCGCGGAACGAGGCCGAACAGCCCCGCAGGTAGAGCGTCCACATCCGGATGAAGCGCTCGTCGAACTGGGCGCGGACGGTGTCGAGCACCGCCTGGAAGTTGCGGTACCAGCAGTCGAGCGTGGCGGCGTAGTGCAGACGCAGGCTTTCCTGCTGCAGCAGGAAGAAGCCGGCTGCGGCCAGCCGGTCCAGCAGGCGTGGCTGGTAGGGGATTTCGCCGCCGGGAAAGATGTATTTCTCCACCCAGCGGTTGGTGCCGCCGTCGGTGTGGCTGACGATGCTGTGCAGCAGCATCAGCCCGCCCGGCGCCAGCACGTCGTAGGCGTGCCGCATGAACAGGGCCGCGCGGGTGTCGCCGACATGCTCGAACATGCCGACGCTGGCGATCTTGTCGAACTGCTCGGTCCGGCCGTCGAGGTCGAGGTAATCCATCAGGCGAATCTCGATCCGGTCGGCCAGCCCGGCGGCCTCGATCCGGCTGCGCGCGCCGGCGGCCTGTTCTTCCGACAGGGTCAGCCCGACCCCGCTGACCCCGAAGCGCTCGGCCGCGCGGATCAGCAGCGCGCCCCAGCCGCAGCCGATGTCGAGCAGGCGTTCGTCCCGCTGCAGGCAAAGCTTGTTGAGCACATGGTCGAGTTTGGCGCGCTGCGCTTCCTCCAGGCTCATGTCCGGGCGGGCGAAGTAGGCGCAGGAATAGGACAGGCTGGGGTCGAGCCAGAGCGAGTAGAAGTCGTTGCCCAGATCGTAGTGGCTGGCGATGTTCTGCTTCTGGCGCGAGCGCAGCCGCAGGCGGTCCAGTGTGCGGGCGACGCCGGTGGCGCGGGCCAGCGGGCCGTCCAGTACGTCGCGGTTGGCATTGATGAAGGCCAGCAACGCGTCCCAGTCACCCTCGATGTCGAAGGCGTCGTCCATGTACGCCTCGCCCAGCGTCACCATCGGGTCTTCGTGGTTGAACACCGGCTCGTGGCGGAAATACAGGATGAAGCGCGGCTGCGTGAGGCCGTAGTCGTGATGGCTGCCGTCCCACCAGCGCACCGAGAAATCCTGACCGTGCATGCGGGAAAACAGCGTGTGCAGTGCGGATTTGACCAGCATGGCCGTGCGCTCCGAACGGGTTGGACTGAGTTCCAGCATAGAAGGTGTTGCGCCCGGATGCCGCGTTCCGCTGCATGGCGCACGAGTTGCTCCGGATTGCGTCGGGAATCCGAATATGACACTGGTGGTCGCGGTACATCAGGGAATTGCGATATGCTGCTATATGTGGCCCGCGAGCCTAGATGACAAAGGAGTTTGCATGTATCAGCAGATCGTGGCGGCAATAGACGAGAGCGATAGCGCCGACCGTGCCCTGGAACAGGCGATCGAGATCGCCAAGTTGTCGGGAGCCCGGCTGCATCTCGTCCATATCGTCAATCTGTTCGAACTGGCGTTGGAGGAATACGTCATTTCCGACAAGGACAAGCTGGCGGAGATGGCCAAGCAGGAAGGCCTGCGCAGGCTGGAGCAAGCGCTGGCCCGCGTGGGCGACACCGGCCTGGACATGGAAACCCATGTCGCGGAATGCTGGGGCGGCGGCGACGAGATTGCCGAAGGCCTGCTCGATTACGCCCGCAGCGTCGGTGCCGACCTGCTGGTGATGGGTACCCACGGCCGCAGCGGCCTGTTGCATCTGATGCTGGGCAGCGTGGCCGAGTCGGTGATGCGGCAGTCCGACGTTCCCCTGCTGACGGTCCGCCTGCCGGCGGGTCAGCACGAGCGGACCGGGAAGCGGCGGCTGACGCTGTAACGCTTGAGGTTCGCCGCCGGTACTGGCCGGTCGAAGCCACGAAAAAAGCAGCCCTCGGGCTGCTTTTTTTGCGGGCGCGCGGCGGGGTCACTCCTGCGCGGGCGTGAACAGCCGGACGTTGTGTTCGGCCAGCACCGGCATCAGCTCGGCCGGCGGCACCTCGTCGGTGAACAGGGCGTTGATCTCGCCGATATGGCACAGCTTCATCATGGCGTTGCGGCCGAACTTGCTCGAGTCCGCCACCAGGAAGGTCTGGCGCGCGTTGGCCATCATCGCCTTGGCGGCGCGCACCTCGCGGTAGTCGTAGTCGAGCAGGGTGCCGTCGTTGTCGATGCCGGCGCAGCCGATCACCGCGTAGTCGACCTTGAACTGTTCGATCATGTCGAGCGTGGCCACGCCGGTGATGCCGCCGTCCTTGGGCCGCACCACGCCGCCGGTGATGATGACTTCGAAGTCCGGCCGGCGGCTGATGATGGACGCGACGTTGATGTTGTTGGTGATGAAGCGCAGGTGCTGGTGATTGACGATCAGCTCGCGCGCCACCGCCTCGATGGTGGTGCCGATGTTCATGAACAGCGACGCTTCGTTGGGGATGTGCTCGGCCAGCACCTTGGCGATGCGGGACTTTTCGCCCTGGTTCTTGACCTTGCGCGTCGCGTATTCCTCGTTCTCCACGCTCGACCCGAGCGCCGCGCCGCCGTGGAAGCGCTGCAGCAGGTTTTCCTCGGACAGGTGGTTGATGTCGCGGCGGATGGTTTGCGGCGTGACTTCGAGCAGGCGGGCCAGTTCCTCGATAGGCATGAAACCGCTGGCGCGGACGAGTTTCAGAATCTGTTCATGGCGCGGCAGGCGGTTCATTTGCTAACACGCGAAAAGGTAATAAAAGTATGGGGTTTTTAGCATGAAAGACCCGATGCGGGCAAACCGGGGCCGCCGCCGCGGCCCGCGGGCGCGCATGCCGCCGCCGGTTCGATAACGAACCTGACGCAGCGGAAATGCCTGGTTTCGTGTTGGCAACTGAGCCGGGTGGATGCCGGTGGACGAGGCCGGCGGGGGTGTCGCGTCATGCGGAAAAAGCATGGCGGTCCGGCGGGCGGGAAGCTGGTGGCCTGCCCGGGCAGCCGGCGCCGGAACGGACGCTCAGGCCTCGCGCAGGTCGCGGGCGATCGCCTCGTCCCGCCGGGTATTCATCGCCAGAATGAGCACGCAGGCCAGAATCAGCGCGCCGCCCAGCCATTGTTTGCCGGCCGGGGTTTCGCCCAGTGCGGCCCAGGCCAGCAGCAGCGTCACCACCGGCTCGACGGTGGATACCATCGATGCCGCGCTCGGGCCGATCTTCTCGATGCCGACCAGAAAGCTCGCAATCGCCACCACGGTGCAGATGACGGTGATGGCGCCGATGGCGCCCCAGCCGGCGGCGGAGTGCGGCGGCTGCCAGCCGGACACGGCGACGAAGCCGGCGTTGCTGACGGCGGCGGCGGTGATCACCACCCAGGCCGCCGCCAGCGGATGCGTGCCGCCGGTGACCCGGCTGCCGATCAGGATGTAGACCGAGTAGATCAGCGCGGCGGAAATACCGAGCACGATGCCGAGCGGCTGGCCGGCGAGGTCGTTCCCCACGGTGATGGCCAGCCCGGCCAGGCTCAACAGCAGCGCGAGCAGCTTGAGCGGGGTGATTTTTTCCTTGAACAGCAGGGCGGACAGCAGCAGCACCAGCGCGGGGAACAGGTAGAGCAGCAGCGATACCAGCCCGGCCGAGGCGTAGGTCAGCGCCTGGAAGAAGGCCAGCGCCTCCAGCGCGTAGCACACCGCCCCCATGAAGATCAGCCCGGCCAAGGCGCGCCCGCGCGGGAGCGGCAGCCGCCGCCACAGCAGCCATGGCGCCAGCAGCAGGCTGGCGCACAGAAAGCGCAGGAACAGCAGGGTGGAAGGGCCGGTGCCGTCGGCATAGGCGAGCTTGGCGAAGATGGCCATGCTGCCGAAGGAGGCGGCCGACAGCAGGGTGAGCAAAATGCCGGTAAGCTTGTTCATCGATCGCTTCATGCCGTGTGAAAACCAAGCGTGCAAGCATAGCAGAACGTCCGACCGTCCGATTCCACAAGGAGACCGCCATGTCCCGAACCCTGGTCAGCGCCGAAGAACTGCGGGCGCTGCCGCCCGCCAGCGTGGTGCTGGTGGATTGCCGTCACCAGCTCGCCGACCTCGACTATGGCCGGCGCAGCTATGCCGCCGGTCACCTGCCCGGCGCCCGTTTTCTGCATCTGGACGCCGACCTGTCCGGCCGCAAGACCGGCCGCAACGGCCGCCATCCGCTGCCCGACCGCACGGCGTTGGCGGCCCGGCTGGGCGAACTCGGCGTGGGGGACGACACCCTGCTGGTGGCCTATGACGACGCCGGCGGCATGTTTGCCGCCCGGCTGTGGTGGCTGGCGCGCTGGCTGGGACACGCCGGGGTGGCGGTGCTGGATGGCGGGGTGCAGGCCTGGCAGGCGGCGGGCGGCGGGCTGGACACTACGGTGCCGGTCACGACGCCGGCGCGCTTCACGTTGCGCGACTCGCTGGCGGGCCATGTCGATGCCGCCACGGTGCTGGCCAATGTCGGGCAGCCGCTGTTCCGGCTGGTCGATGCGCGCGGCGCCGACCGCTTCCGCGGCGAGAACGAAACGATGGACCCGGTCGGCGGCCACATTCCTGGTGCGCTCAACCGGCCGTTTCCGTCCAATCTCGGTGCCGACGGCCGCTTCAAGCCCGCGGCGCAGTTGCGCGCGGAATGGCAGGCCTTGCTGGGCGACACCGAGGCGGTCGCGGTGGTGCACCAGTGCGGTTCGGGGGTGACCGCCTGCGTCAATCTCCTGGCGATGGAGCACGCGGGGCTGGAAGGCAGCCGGCTGTACCCCGGCTCGTGGAGCGAGTGGTGCAGCGATTCGGCGCGGCCGGTGGCGCAAGGCTGAGGACACGGGCGCATTCGGGTCGCTTGTGCCGGGCGGCCTGCCGGCACGGCCCGCGGACCCGTCACGGGAGCACGCGCCCACGTCGCCGGTCGCGCTGCGACGACGGTCCGGGAAGCGTTCCGCGTTGCGGTCGCGTGTCGCGCATGGACCGTTCGCGGGTGGGGGAGCCGTCGCCAGAGTGGGAGCAGCGACACCCTTCCGGCTTTCGATATGCCGGGCAAGCAATAACACTAGCACTGGATATTATTTCCCGGAATAAAACCGGTTCGATATTCTGTGCGCAATCAAACGCTATCGTAGAAGGGGATGTTGTCCATGAAACGTCTGTTCACCCGTACCTTGCTGGCTGCCGCGCTGGCCACTTCCAGCCTGTCCGCGCTGGCCGACGTGACCCTGCTCAACGTCAGCTACGACGTGATGCGCGACTTCTACAAGGACTTCAATCCGGCCTTCCAGAAGGCCTACAAGGCCAAGACCGGCGAAACCGTCACCGTCCAGCAGTCGCACGGCGGCTCCAGCAAGCAGGCGATGAGCGTGGCCAACGGCCTCGAGGCCGACGTGATCACGATGAACCAGGCGCCGGACATCGACATCCTGCACGAGCGCGGCAACCTGATCCCGGCCGACTGGCAGAGGAAGTTCGCCGACAACTCGGCACCGTTCACCTCGACCATGATCTTCCTGGTGCGCAAGGGCAATCCCAAGCAGATCAAGGACTGGAACGACCTGATCAAGCCGGGTGTGCAGGTGATCATCCCCAACCCGAAAGTGACCGGCAACGGCCGCTACACCTATCTGGCGGCCTGGGGCCAGGCCAAGCAGCACGGCGGCGACAAGGCCGCGCGCGACTACGTGCAGCGCCTGTTCGCCAACGTGCCGGTGCTGGACGCCGGCGGCCGTGCCGCCACCACCACCTTCATGCAGCGCCAGATCGGCGACGTGCTGGTGACCTTCGAGAACGAGGCCGAAATGGTGGCGCGCGAGTTCGGCCGCGGCGGCTTCGACGTGGTCTACCCCTCGGTGTCCATCCTGGCCGAGAGCCCGGTGGCCGTGGTCGACCGCGTGGTGGACAAGAAGGGCACCCGCAAGGAGGCGACCGCCTACCTGCAATACCTGTGGAGCCCGGAAGGCCAGGAAATCGCCGCGCAGAACTACCTGCGCCCGCGCAACAAGCAGGTGCTGGCCAAGCATGCTTCCCAGTTCCCGCCGATCAAGACCTTCTCGGTCGAGGCCACTTTCGGCACGTGGAAGAAGGCGATGGACACCCACTTCAAGGACGGTGGTACCTTCGACCAGATCTACACCAAAAAGTAAGCCCGATGCCGCTTTCCCGCCTCCTGCCCCTGCTCAACGATCGCTACGCCGACGGCGCGGCGCCGGTGTTTTCCTCCGACGACGGCGTGGTGCGCGCCCGCCATGGCGACTGCACCCTCGGTAGCGCCTTCCAGCCCATCGTCCGGGCGTCCGACAGCAGCGTGCTGGGGTGGGAGGGCCTGCTGCGCGCCCGCGATCCCGTGGTCGGCAATCTCAATCCGGAAAGCTTCTTTGGCGGCTTCGGCGTCGGCGACGACATGGCCCGCATCGACCGGGTCTGCCGCAGCCTGCACCTGGCCAACTTCGTCGCGCAGCAGGGGACGGGCTACCTGTTCATCAACCTGCATCCGCGTCACCTGCTCAGCGTGCAGAATCGCTGGGGCGAGGCTTTTGCCGCCGTGGTGCGCGCGGCCGGGCTGGAACCGGGCCGGGTGGTGCTGGAAATCCTCGAGCACGAAACCTCGGACGAGATCCTGCTGTCCCGCGCGGTGGAGAGCTTCAAGTCGCACGGCTTCCTGATCGCGCTGGATGACTTCGGCGGCGATCTGGCCGGGGTGGTCGAGCGGCGCCTGTTCACCCTGCGTCCCAACGTGGTCAAGTTCGACCGCAAATTGCTCGACGCCGGCCTGCGCGGTCCCGGCTTCGCGCTGCCCAAGCTGGTGCGGGTAGTGCGCGGGCTCGGGGCGGAGGTGATCGCCGAAGGCATCGAGACCGTCGAGCAGCGCCAGACCGCGGTCGACGCCGGGATCGAGCTGCTGCAGGGTTACCTGTTCGGCCGCCCGCATCCCACCCTGAACCGCGAGTTCGCGCTGACCGCCTGATCGGCGCCCGTTCAGCAACTGCAAGGATTTGTCGTGATTTCGTTCAAGCAACACAGCGTTCTTCCCGGCTTCGGCCTCGGTCTGGGCTATGCCATTTTCTGGCTGTGCCTGATCGTGCTGCTGCCGATCGCCGCGCTGATCCTCAAGACCACCGACCTCGGCTGGGCCGGCTTCCTCGACGTGGTCGGCACCGACCGCGTGCTGGCCTCGCTTAGGCTGTCATTCGGAGCGTCCTTCATCGCGGCCGCCATCAACGCCGTGTTCGGCTTGCTGGTGGCATGGGTGCTGGTGCGCTATCCGTTCCCGGCCAAGCGCTTCGTCGACGCGCTGGTCGACCTGCCGTTCGCGCTGCCGACCGCGGTGGCCGGCATCGCGCTGACCACGCTGTACGCGCCCAACGGCTGGTTCGGCCAGCTGCTCGAACCCTACGGCATCAAGGTGGCGTTCACGCCGCTGGGCATCGTGGTGGCGCTGACCTTCATCGGCCTGCCCTTCGTGGTGCGCACGGTGCAGCCGGTGCTGCAGGATCTCGAGGCCGAGCTGGAAGAGGCAGCGACCTGCCTCGGCGCCACCCGCTGGCAGATTTTCCGCCGGGTGATCTTTCCTGCGCTGCTGCCGGCGCTCCTGACCGGCTTCACCTTGGCCTTCGCCCGCGCCACTGGCGAGTTCGGCTCGGTGATCTTCATCGCCGG
Organism: Chromobacteriaceae bacterium; assembly: GCA_030151505.1. GTDB lineage: Bacteria > Pseudomonadota > Gammaproteobacteria > Burkholderiales > Aquaspirillaceae > JASLDQ01. The sequence continues at coordinate 1,225 of JASLDQ010000240.1, read as the reverse complement.
CAATATCCCGATGGTGTCGGAAATCACTCCGCTGCTGATCATTTCCAAACTCGAGCAGTACGACTACCTCGGCGCGACCGCCATCGCGGTGGTGATGCTGGCCATTTCCTTCGTGATGCTGTTCGTCATCAACGGCATTCAGTGGTGGTCCGGCCGCCGCCACGGCATGGTGCGCTGAGAGGACACAAGCATGGCAACCGTATCCAACACCGCCCGCACCGCCGCCACCACCGAAGCGCGTGGCGTGCGCATCGCGCTGATTTCCGTGGCGCTGCTATTCCTGACCCTTTTCCTGTTCGTGCCGCTGCTCAGCGTGTTCTGGGAGGCGCTGGCCAAGGGCTGGGAGCTGTACCTGCAGTCCTTCGCCGACCCCGAGGCGCTGTCGGCCATCAAGCTGACCCTGATCGCCGCGCTGATATCGGTGCCGCTGAACCTGGTGTTCGGCGTAGCCGCCGCCTGGTCCATCGCCAAATTCGATTTCCGCGGCAAGAGCCTGCTCATCACCCTGATCGACCTGCCGTTCTCGGTCAGCCCGGTGGTGGCCGGCCTGATCTACGTGCTGCTGTTCGGCGCGCATGGCTGGATGGGGCCGTGGCTGATGGAGCACGACATCAAGATCATCTTCGCCGTGCCCGGCATCGTGCTGGCCACCGTGTTCGTCACCTTCCCCTTCGTCGCCCGCGAGCTGATCCCGCTGATGCAGGCGCAGGGCACCGACGAGGAGCAGGCCGCGCTGGTGCTGGGCGCGTCGGGCTGGCAGACCTTCTGGCGCGTCACGCTGCCCAACATCAAGTGGGGCCTCTTGTACGGGGTGATCCTGACCAATGCCCGCGCGATGGGCGAGTTCGGCGCGGTCAGCGTGGTGTCCGGCCATATCCGCGGCCAGACCACCACCATCCCGCTGCACGTCGAGATTCTGTACAACGAATACAACTTCGTCGGCGCCTTTGCCTGCGCCTCGCTGCTGGCCCTGCTGGCTCTGGTGACGCTGGTGCTGAAGTCGCTGGTCGAATGGCGCGCCAACCGCCAGCTGCAGGGACGGGACGTTCCGCTGGAAGCCCGCGCCCGCCTGGCCTCCGCCCACTGACTCCGCCGCGAGGCCGGGGCGCCTCGCCGGCTCATCACACAGGTTTACGCAAATGAGCATCGACATCCGCACCATCCGCAAGACCTTCGGCGACTTCGTCGCGCTGGACAATGTCAGCCTCGACATCGCGTCGGGCGA
>JASLDQ010000218.1 GCA_030151505.1 Chromobacteriaceae bacterium | reverse complement strand
GGCCGAACATGTAGCCGATCTCGCGCGCGCCCACGCCGATGTCGCCGGCCGGCACGTCGATGGTCGGGCCGATGTGGCGGTAGAGCTCGTTCATGAAGGCCTGGCAGAAGCGCATGATCTCGTTGTCCGACTTGCCCTTCGGGTCGAAGTTGGAGCCGCCCTTGCCGCCGCCGATGGCGAGGCCGGTCAGCGAGTTCTTGAAGATCTGCTCGAAGCCGAGGAACTTGATTACGCCGGCGTTGACGCTCGGGTGGAAGCGGATGCCGCCCTTGTACGGACCGATGGCCGAGTTGAATTCGATGCGGTAGCCCTTGTTGACCTGGACCTGGCCACGGTCGTCGACCCACGCGACGCGGAACATGATCTGGCGTTCCGGTTCGACGATGCGGGCGATGATGTTGTTCTTGCGGTATTTCGGGTCGGTATCGAGCAGCGGCTTGAGCGATACCAGCACTTCTTCGCAGGCCTGGTAGAACTCGGACTGCGCCGGGCTGGTGCGCTTGAGGTATTCGATGGTCTCGGCAACGTAGGGCATGGGGACTCCAATGGTTCTCTGCAGATGAATTGATGCGTACATCGAGCCTGGCGTGCAGAGGCCTGACCACGGGATGTCCGTTGGATGTCGGACATGGCAAGCGGCCACACACCATCACCTTGCGTCGGGTGGGCGAAAGGGAGGGCGGCCGGACCGGGCGTCCAAAGACTCAAGACGAGGGAGCTAACTGCCTACGGAATATGCTGCGATGCACTATATGAGGGCATGTTAGCGTGATTGCCGGAAGGGTCGCAATGCTGCCGGATGGCCGTATAGCCACTGGATTGCCGATGGAGAATCATGGATGGGGCCGGACCCATCCATGATTTTCAGTCAATTCATTGTATTTATTGTGGTTTGTTTTTGGATGCTGATCGCGCTGCCGAGGTGTCGGTTTTTTGCAAATCGATGGCGCATTTGCTCAAATTTGGTGCGTTGTTGTGGTGCGACGGCTTGCGGATTGCACTTTTTTGGTGTGTAAACCCCGATTCAGCCCGGTCGCTGCAGAAACTCCCGGATTGCCGGCGCCACATCGCCGATTCTTTCCAACCCGTCCAGATGGCCGCCGTCTCCCGCGATTTCCGTCCACTCCACCGCCACGCCGCGACCAGCCAGCCAGTCGTGGGCGGCACGGGCGCGTTCGGGGCGCAGCAGACGGTCGCTGCGGGCGACGATGAACTGCACCGGGCAGCGGATGGCGCGGGCATCACCCTGGGCCGGATCCCCGAGCAGGTCGAAACGCTGGTTGGCCCGCGCCAGATAGAGCAGGGCATTGGCATCGAGCCGGGCCGCGCGGCCGGCGGTGGCATCGGCAAAGGCGGCCTCGACGAGGAAACGGCCGTCGGCATGGCGGGCATGGCCGAAGCGGGCCAGTCCGTCCGGATGGCGCGAGTCGTGCACGATCATGCCGAGGCTGGCGGCCAGTCCGGCGACGGGCGGCGCATCGGCCGGGTAGTCGCCGCGATGCCAGGCCGGATCGAGCCGGATCGGCAGGGTCCACTGGCGAAAGCGCTCGATCAGCCAGGCATCGCTTTGCAGGCCCATCGGGATGGCGGCGATGACGCGGCCGACGGCCTCGGGCCAGGCCGCCGCCCAGTTGAGCGCCTGCATCGATCCCATCGACGGTCCGGCGACCGCATGCAGACGCTCGATGCCGAATTCGGTGCGCAGCAAAAGGCGCTGGGCGTCGACGAAGTCGCGGATGGTGACATCGGGAAAGTCCAGCCGGTAGGGCCGGCCGCTGACCGGGTCAATGTTGGCCGGCCCGCTGCCGTTGAGATTCACCAGCGTGTCGCTGCACACCACGAAGAAGCGTTCGGTGTCGATGGCCTGCCCCGGGCCGATCACTGCGTCCCAGAAGCCGGGCTGGCCGTCTTCGTCGAGTCCGGCGGCGTGGCGGTTGCCCGAGAAGTGGTGACAGACCAGCACCGCGTTGTCGCGCGCGGCATTCAGCGTTCCCCAGCTGCGCCAGCGTACGGAAAAACGCGGCAGGGTGATGCCGTTTTGCAACAGCAGGGCCGGCAGGGTGGTTTGACCGTCGCGTGCGTCGTACATGGGCGGGTTTCCGTGCGGAGGAACACAATTATTGGCACGGCCTCCAGCAGGATGCAATCCGGGTAGATGCCAGCGTGCAGGCGGATCCGGGCGTGGGCCGGCCGGTTTGTAATGGGCTGGAGCAGGGTCTATATCTAGTGTCAAGAATTGACTGGGATACGATAGCTTGTAGAATTTGCCCCATTCACCCCTTTGCTTCACCGTCGCAGCGCCGTCATGGCCAGCGGCGGTTTTTTGTTGGAAGCTGGCCGAAACCGGCCGGCTTCAGGGCTTTCGGGCCGCTTAACTGACACGCCTCAGGACATGATGGAGATCTCCGTGATTCACGAAAAACTCGCGCTGTTGCCAGAGCAGGATATTTCCCGCGAAGTGCTGCTGGAAAAATACGCCAAGAACGGCGAACAAAACGTCGCGGAGGTTCGCCGTCGGGTCGCGCGCGCGCTGGCCGGCAACGAGAAGGACGTCGAGACCCATGCCGAGGCCTTCTTCTGGGCGCTCGAATCCGGCTTCATTCCGGGCGGCCGCATCAACTCCGCCGCCGGTACCGACCTGTCCGCCACCCTGATCAACTGCTTCGTCCAGCCGGTCGGCGACTCGGTGTCCGAAACCCGCGACGGCAAGGTCGGCATTTACGAGGCCTTGCTGCAGGCGGCCGAGACCATGCGTCGCGGCGGCGGCGTCGGCTACAACTTCAGCCGCATCCGCCCCAAGGGTGCCCGGGTCAAGGGCACCAACAGCCGCGCATCCGGCCCGGTGTCGTATATGCGCGTGTTCGACCGCTCGTGCGAGACGGTCGAATCGGCCGGCGCCCGTCGCGGCGCGCAGATGGGCGTGCTCGACTGCGATCACCCGGACATCGAAGCCTTCATCCACGCCAAGGACCAGGGCGACCTGCGCAATTTCAACATCTCGGTCGGTGTGTCGGATGCCTTCATGGAGGCGGTCGAGGCCGATGCCGACTGGGACCTGGTGCACAAGGAAGAAGCCGACCTGAACGAATTCCCCGCCGCCCGCCTGCGCGCGGACGGCAAGTGGGTCTATCGCACGATCAAGGCGCGTTCGCTGTGGAACCAGATCATGGAGTCCACCTACGACCACGCCGAACCGGGCGTGCTGTTCATGTCCAAGATCAACCGTGACAACAACCTGTCCTACTGCGAAGTCATCGAGTCGACCAACCCGTGCGGCGAGCAGCCGCTGCCGGACTACGGCTGCTGCGACCTGGGCTCGATCAACCTGACCCGCTTCGTGCGCGAGCCGTTCAGCAGCAAGGCCACCTTCGACTTCGCCACCTTCGAGAAGGTGGTACGCCAGTCGGTGCGCATGCTCGACAACGTGCTCGACCTGACCGTGTGGCCGCTGCCGGAGCAGCAGCGCGAGGCCGCCAACAAGCGCCGCATCGGTCTGGGCTATACCGGCCTCGGCGACGCGATGATCATGCTGACGGTCAAGTACAGCTCCGACGCCGGCCGCGCCTTTGCCGCCAAGGTGTCGGAAGTGATGCGCAACACCGCCTACGATGCCTCGGTAGATCTGGCGATCGAAAAGGGCGCGTTCCCGCTGTTCGACGCCGACAAATACCTGGCCGAACCGCATTGCGCCAGCCGTCTGCCGAAGGAAACCAAGGCCCGCATCAAGAAGCACGGCATCCGCAACTCGCACCTGCTTTCCATCGCCCCGACCGGCACCATCTCGCTGGCCTTCGCCGACAACGCCTCCAACGGCATCGAGCCGCCGTTCAGCTGGTTCTACACCCGCAAGAAGCGCATGGCCGACGGCAGCCAGCAGGAATACATGGTCGAAGACCACGCCTATCGCGTCTACCGCGAGCTGGGCGGCGACGTGAACAAGCTGCCGGACTACTTCGTCTCGGCACTGGAAATGTCGGCGCTCGATCACATGCGCATGGTCGCGGCGGTCGCCCCTTTCATCGACACCGCCATTTCCAAGACCGTCAACGTGCCGGCCGACTACCCGTTCGCCGACTTCGAGTCGCTCTATATGGAAGCGTGGAAAGCCGGTCTCAAGGGCATCACCACCTACCGCCCCAACAGCGTGCTGGGCTCGGTGCTGTCGGTCGAACCGACCGCGGCGGCGCCGGCAGACCTGCTGCAGTCGCCGGACGATCCGGACCGCCGCATCGCGCTGAACGCCGCGCCTAAGCCGGCACTGGCCTCGCTCAAGTGGCCGGATCGTCCCAAGATCAAGGGCGGCAACCCGAGCTGGACCTATATGGTCGAGAACCCCAGCGGCGATTTCGCCGTGTTCGTCGGCCACATCCAGAACGGCCACGCCACCCCGTTCGAAGTGTGGGTGAACGGCGCCGAGCAGCCGCGCGGACTAGGCGCGGTGGCCAAGACCCTGTCGATGGACATGCGCTCGATGGACCGCGCCTGGCTGCACGCCAAGCTCAGCGCGCTGGCCAAGACCTTCAATGACCAGCGTTACGCGATGGAGCTGGGCGACGCCACCATCCACGCCACCAGCGCCAGCTCGGTGCTGGCGCAGGTCGTGCGCCACCGGGTCGAGGAGCTGGGCGCGCTGGAGCCGGGCGAAGGCGAAGCCACGCCGGTGATGGACGCGCTGTTCGCCAAGAAGGAGCCCAAGTCCGGCGTGGACGGCACCATGAGCTGGTCGGTCGACGTCAACAATCCGGCCACCGGTGACGACTTCGTGCTGTTCCTCAAGGAACTGATCCTGCCCAACGGCCAGCGCCGCCCGTTCTCGATGTGGCTGGCCGGCGGCTACCCGCGCGAACTCGACGGCCTGTGCAAGCTCCTGAGCCTCGACATGCGCGTGATCGATCCGGCCTGGATCGGCATGAAGCTGCGCAAGCTGCTGTCCTATGCCGAGCCGCAGGGCGATTTCTTCGCCCGCCTGCCGGGCAGCGAGAAATCGCAAAGCTGGCCGTCGACCGTGGCCTACATCGCCCGCCTGATCATCCATCGTTTCGCGATGCTGGGCATCCTCAACGAGGAAGGGTTCCCGGTCGAGGACATGGGCGTGATGGTGTTGCCGAGCAGGGCGACCTGTTCGAGAACGCCACCACCAGCCAGGTGACGCCGACCGCCGGCAAGAAATGCCCGGAATGCGGCAACCACGCTGTCATCAAGAAGGACGGTTGCGAGTTCTGCACCGCCTGCGGCCATATCGGCAGCTGCGGCTAAGCGCGAATGGGGTCCGCCGGTCGCATCGCGTGACCGGTTCCGCTAGATGAAAACAGCCCCCGGCATCGTCTGCCGGGGGCTGTTGGTTTTCCGGGCCGGATAATCCGGCCGGCGTCGGGCTCAGGTATGGTCCTTGATCGTTGTCGACGCGCCGTTGGCCTTCACCGCGGCGATGCCCTGGGCGCAGGCCGCATCGGATTCGTACAGCTTGCTGGTGCCGATCACCTGATGGTTGCCGGCCTTGAGGTTGAAGTAGGGTTTGCCGTTGGACGACACTTTCTTCTCGTAGCGTTCCTCCAGCCCGCTGTTGGCCTGAACCGAGGCGATGCCGTTCTCGGCCGAGCTTTTCGCGTGGTAGAGCTCGCTGGTGAGGAGTGTCGCGGAATTGCCGTCCTTGAGCAGGAAACGGAACTGGCCATCGCTGCTCTTGTTCAACTCGAACCATCCTGCCATTTGCTTTCTCCTTCACGGTGGGAAAACGATGCAACGGAGTTCGCCGGGCATCCGGCCGCCCGGACGGGACGTGCTTGCATGGTAGGCCGGGATGACCGCTTCCGGCCAGTACGTCTGCATGGCGGCGGACCGGCCCCTTCACTCTGACAAGATCGCTCCATGTTCAAAACGACCCTGCTGTTTTTCATCACGGCGCTGGCGGAAATCGTCGGCTGCTTTCTGCCCTACCTCTATCTGCGCCAGGGCAAGCCTGCTTGGCTGTTGTTACCGGCCGCCGCCAGCCTCGCCCTGTTCGTCTGGCTGCTGAGCCTGCATCCAGCCGCCAGCGGCCGGGTGTATGCCGCCTATGGCGGGGTGTATGTCGCCACCGCCCTGTTGTGGCTGCGCTGGGTCGATGGCGTGCGGCTGGGCTGGAGCGACTGGCTCGGCGCCGGCGTGGCCTTGCTCGGCATGGCGATCATCGCGGCGGGCTGGCGCGCAACGGCCTGAGTCCTGCATGCGCCGCCTGCCGCGCCCGGCGTGAAGTGCCGCGAACCAGGCCTGTCTTGTGCGCCGGCGGCTCATGCTCAACCGCCCCCCGTCGTTGCCCGGCTTAAGTGCTGCGGCCCCCCCTTACTCCGCGCAGGCGAGCACCTCGGGCTGCCCGGCCGGGGCCGGCGCGCCGATCTGGCTGGCCTGGATGGCGGTCAGCGCGATGGTGTAGACAATGTCGTCCACCAGCGCGCCGCGCGACAGATCGTTCACCGGCTTTTTCAGGCCCTGCAGCATCGGGCCGACGCTGACGACGTTGGCCGAACGCTGCACCGCCTTGTAGGTGGTGTTGCCGGTGTTGAGGTCGGGAAAGACGAACACGTTGGCGCGGCCGGCCACCGGGCTGTCCGGCGCCTTCTGCCGGCCCACGCTCTCGACCGAGGCGGCGTCGTACTGCATCGGTCCGTCGATCAGCAGCTCGGGCCGCTTGGCGCGCGCCAGACGGGTGGCCTCGCGCACCTTTTCCACGTCGCTGCCGCTGCCGGAGCTGCCGGTGGAATAGGAAATCATCGCCACGCGCGGCTCGATGCCGAAGGCGCGGGCGGAGTCGGCCGACTGGATGGCGATGTCGGCCAGCTCCTCCGCGTTCGGGTCCGGATTGACCGCGCAATCGCCGTAGACCAACACCTGCTCCGGCATCAGCATGAAGAACACGCTGGACACGATGCTGGAACCCGGCGCGGTCTTGATCAGCTGCAGGGCCGGGCGGATGGTGTTGGCGGTGGTGTGGACCGCGCCCGACACCAGCCCGTCCACCTCGTCCAGCGCCAGCATCATGGTGCCGAGCACCACATTGTCTTCCAGCTCCTGTTCGGCCTGGTGCGCGCTCAGGCCGCGCCCGCGCCGCAGCTCCACCATCGCATCGACGTAGCGGACCCGCACCTCGTCGGGATCGACGATGTCGATGCCCGGCTCCAGCGTCACGCCCAGGGCGTCGGCCGACTGGCGGATCAGCTCGGGCTTGCCCAGCAGCACGCAGCGGGCGATGCCCTTGTCGCGGCAGACGGCGGCGGCGCGGATGGTGCGCGGCTCGTCGCCCTCGGGCAGCACGATGCGGCGGCCCGCCTCCCGGGCCAGCCGCACCAGCTGGTGGCGGAAGGCGGGCGGCGACAGGCGGCGCTCGGACGGCTGGCCGATCTGCTGGACCAGGCTGGCGCTGTCGATCTGCTCGGCGACGAATTCGATGATCTGCTCCATCCGTTCGCGGTCGTCGGCCGGAACGTGGCGGCTCAGGCGCGACAGCTTGGCCGCGATGTGGAAGGTGTCGTGGTCGGTGGACAGGACCGGCAGGCCGGTCTGCTTGGCCGGCTGGATCAGGTACTCCACCCGCGGGTGCGGCAGCGCGCCGCAGGTCAGCAGCACGCCGGCCAGCGGCACGCCGCGCAGGGCGGCGAGGGCGGCGGCCATCAGCACGTCCTGGCGGTCGCCCGGCGTGACCAGCAGCGCACCGGGGCGCAGGCGTTCGATCAGGTTTTCCACCGCGCGGGCGCCGATCACGATGTCGTGGACGCGGGTGCGGGTGATGTGGCCGGGGTGGTCGATCCGCAGGCCGAGCAGCTGCGCCACGTCGATCAGGCGCGGCGCGTTGAAGCGGGCTTCGTAGGGAATCACACCCAAGAGGCGCAGGTGGATGGTGGAGAGCCGGTCGATGTCGTCGACCAGCTGGGTTTGTTCGTGGCCGTGCGGCGCCTTGTTGAGCAGGAAACCGCCGAGCCGGCGCATGCCGAAGGCGGCGTACTGCTGGGCGGCCAGTTCGAGCTTGTCGACGATCTCGCCCGCTTCATGCCCGGCGGCCGAGGTGACGAACAGCACGTCGGCCGACAGGTTGCGGGCGATCTCGGCGTTGACCGAGGTGGCGAACGGAGTCTGGGTATCGGCCACCAGCCCTTCCACGATCAGGACGTCGCAGGCGTCGCCGGCCTGCTCCACCACGGCGACGACTTCCTCCATCAGCTGGTCGCGCTTGCCTTCGCGCAGCAGGCGCTCGCAATGGCTGGCGGCGATCGGCGCGGGGGCGGCGATATGGCAGAGCACCTCGGCGAAGTGGGTCGAGAGTTCGATCTGCTCGTTGTAGGCCCCGGACTGCGCCACCGGCTTGACGAAGCCGACCTTGAAGCCTTCGCGTTCGAGCGAGCGTACGAGACCGAGCGAGACCGAGGTCAGTCCGGCGTCGGCGTTGACCGGGGCGAGGTAGAAGATTTGCATGGTTTGGGCTTTCGGGAGCGATATGTGATGGCGAGCAAGGCTTGTGCCATTGGCGTGTCGGGTCAGGACCGGTGCGCTCAGCGGGGTGGCAGTTTGGCCAGCACCCGGTGGATGCGCGGTCCGGCCAGCATGACCAGCGGGAAGGCGATGGGCCAGGCCAGGCAGTAGGCCTTGAACCAGCGCCATGGCAAGGCAGTGTCCACGCCGGTGTTGAGCACGGTGAGTACGCCGGTCATGACGAAAACCATGAAGGCGGACATCAGTACGGAAAAGCACAGGGGGTAAAAACGGTGGGTGGGACGCATAGGGTGTGGCGGATCAGACGACGTATGGGTTAAGGCGAGGCCGGGGGGAAGAGTGCATGTCCTCCATGTCGGCCTTATGACAATCGATATAGAACGAGCCGGAATATACAAGTCTCTTCCGGACGAGGCGAGCGACGGGGCAGGGGAGTATGATTTCGGCCGTAACTATTCCACAGGTTTCAGCATGTCCCGCCCCGTTTTTTCCGTACTCGAAGATTTTGTCGGCAATACCCCGCTGGTCCGCCTCAAGCGCATTCCGGGCGATACGTCCAATGTCGTGCTGGTGAAGCTGGAAGGCAACAATCCGGCCGGCTCGGTGAAGGACCGGCCGGCCCTGAACATGATCCGCGCCGCCGAGGCGCGCGGCGACATCAAGCCCGGCGACACGCTGATCGAACCCACCAGCGGCAATACCGGCATCGCGCTGGCGATGGCGGCGGCGATGATGGGCTACCGGATGATTCTGGTGATGCCGGAAAACTCCAGCGCCGAACGGGTGATGACGATGAAGGCCTACGGCGCCGAGGTGGTGCTGACGCCGGCGGCGGCGTCGATGCCCGGTTCGATCGACGAGGCGCGCCGGCTGCGTGACGCGGGCGTCGGCGTGATCCTCGACCAGTTCGCCAATCCGGACAACCCGGCCGCGCATGCGGCGAGCACCGGCCCGGAAATCTGGCGCGATACCGCCGGGACCGTGACCCACTTCGTGTCGAGCATGGGCACCACCGGCACGGTAATGGGAACCGGCACCTATCTGAAGCAGCAGAATCCGGCGATCCAGATCGTCGGGGTGCAGCCGGAAACCGGCAGCCAGATTCCCGGCATCCGCAAGTGGGAAGATCCGTACATTCCGGCAATCTGCGATTTTTCCCGCATCGACCGCATGGTGTACGTCAGTCAGGCCGACGCCGAGGACATGGCGCGGCGGCTGGCGCGGGAGGAAGGCATTCTCGCCGGCCCGTCGTCCGGCGGCGCGCTGGTGGCGGCGCTGCGAATCTCGGCCGAAGTCGAGAACGCGGTAATCGTGTCCATCGTGTGCGACCGGGGGGACCGCTATCTGTCGACCGGGCTGTTTCCGGCCTGACGAACCATGAGGCATGTCCTCTGGCAAAAAAGCCGTGGTCGCGGGATGCGATCACGGCTTTTTTGTCAGGCGCGCCAAGCAATGGTGCGGAATCAATCCTGATGTCGACGGTGCCGGCGCGGCGAATCGCCATCCTGGCGGCCGGGTTGGCCCATCCAGTCGTTGCGGGGGCCGCCGCCGCGCGGCGCATCCATCTGGTAGCGCTCGTCCCATTGCTGGCGGATGCGCCGAGCCTGTTTGGGCGTCACGTCGCCGTTTTCCATCGACTGCGACAGCCGCCGTTCGCGATGCTCTATCCA
>JASLDQ010000209.1 GCA_030151505.1 Chromobacteriaceae bacterium | reverse complement strand
GGCAACAACACCCATAAATGCCAGTTCAATTACCTGTCGGACATATTTCGGATGTAGCCCTTTGGCACCATTGGGATTGATACCGCCCTTGAATTGTTGGATTTGGTTGACAAGTTCTTCAGCCGCTTTTATTTCAGCCATAAATGTTTTTTTAACATGCTCTACTTCAGGAGGACGGCCGGCCATGAAATACCTCAGTGATCGCTAACGTGATGTATCCATCCTAAATGGCGCCTTTAAAGACGCCATTTAGGATTCGTAAAAATTCCGGCGGCTTCTCGGTGCTTGCTGAGCCCGCAGCCGACTCTTATACCGGGGCATATGCCCCAACATTACACGCCAACGTCATTAAAGCGGCAAGCCGCGAAACCACCCGCTCAGTCTTCCTTTCTGGCAATAGCCTGCACCACCGCCCCCAGTCCGGTGTGATACAGCCCCTCCACCACCTCCCGCTCCAGCTCGATCAGATGCTCGAACGTCAGGCCGTCCAGCTCCCGGCCCAGCGATGTCTTGGTTGACATGGTTTCCGCCGATTTTCCGCCGCCGGTGCCATGCTTGAGCTGGTCCGGGGTGTACGCCTCGGTCAAGAACACGCCGCCGGGCTTGAGCCCCGCCATCACCTTCTTGTGCACCTGCTCGCGCACGGCGGGCGGCAGCGGACAGAAGATCGACACGATGCCGTCCCATCGGTTTACGCCAATCTCGAATTCGGCCAGATCGGCGTGGATCAGCTCGATGGTCACGCCATTCTCCTCGGCCAGCTTCCGCGCCTTGTCGAGGCCGATCCGAGACGAATCCACCGCCGTGACTGTGTAGCCCTGCCGGGCCAGAAACACGGCATTGCGCCCTTCCCCTTCGGCCAGGCTCAGCACCCGGCCCATGGGAATGGCGCGGTAGTGCTCGGCCAGAAACTGGTTCGGGATTTTCCCGTATGCATACTCTTCCGCGCTGTATCTTTCATCCCACATGGCTTTCTCCGCTCTGGTTTTGATCAAGCCCAAGAAACATAACGCGCAACCCGAAGGCCCGGACAAGCCGCAGCCCAAGCCTACCGCGCCAGCCCTTTGATTCTTTGGAGAAAGCGGCGTAGCATCGCGCGCCCTCATCAGTTGTCCAAAGAATCAAGATGACCGTCGCCTTGCCCGCCCGCGCCTGCGGAATCGATTTCGGAACGTCCAACTCCACCGTCGGCTGGCTGCGCCCCGCGGCCCCCAGCCTGATTCCGCTCGAGGACGGCAAGGACACCCTGCCGTCGGTGGTGTTCTTCAACTACGACGAGGACTCGACCTGCTACGGACGCCAGGCGCTGGCCGAATACCTGGAAGGCTATGAAGGCCGGTTGATGCGCTCCCTGAAAAGCCTGCTCGGCTCCAGCCTGATCAAGGGCCAGACCGAGGTGCAGGGCCGCGCCCTGCCCTTCCGCGCGCTGCTGGCGAGCTTCATCGGCGAACTCAAGCGCAGCGCCGAAGCGCATGCGCAGCGCGGCTTCGACCAGGTGGTGCTGGGCCGGCCGGTGCATTTCGTCGACGACAACCCGGCCGCCGACCGCGAGGCCGAGGACACGCTGGCGCAGATCGCCCGCGAAGTCGGCTTCAAGGACGTGTCCTTCCAGTTCGAGCCGATCGCCGCGGCCTTCGACTACGAATCCGGCATCGACCGTGAGGAACTGGTGCTGATCGTCGACATCGGCGGCGGCACCTCGGACTTCTCGCTGGTGCGGCTGTCGCCGCAGCGGCGCGGCCACAGCGAGCGGCTGGACGACATCCTCGCCAACGGCGGCGTGCACATCGGCGGCACCGACTTCGACAAGCAACTGAGCCTGGCCGCCGCCATGCCACATCTGGGCTACCGGAGCCGGCTCAAGGGCGGGGCCGAGATGCCGTCGCGGCCCTATTTCAACCTGGCGACCTGGCACACCATCAACGCGGTCTACACCCGCCAGGCCACGACCGAGCTGCAGGACATCTACCGCGACGCCGAGGAGCGCGAAGCGCTCGACCGCCTGTTCCGCCTGATCGAGGAGCGCGCCGGCCACTGGCTGGCCATCCAGATCGAACAGGCCAAGATCGACCTGTCCGCGGCCGAGCGCACCACGCTGGCGCTCGACCTCCTCGAGGCCGGCCTCGCGCCGGTCGTCACCCGCACCGAGTTCGACACCGCCATCGACCCGCTGGTCGACAGCGTGCGCACCACCGCCGCCGCGCTGCTGCAACAGGCCCAGGTCCGCCCGGGCGACGTCGACACGGTGTTCTTCACCGGCGGCTCCAGCGGCGTGCCCTATCTGCGCCGGCAGCTCGGACAACTGCTGCCGAATGCCCGCCATGTCGAAGGCAGCCTGTTCGGCAGCATCGGCACCGGGCTGGCGATCGAGGCCGCGGCGCGCTACGGCTACGCCGCGCTGTAAGCACCGGTTCCCTCCGGCGGGTCGGCGCAGACACCGGCCTGCCGACATACCCCGAGCCCCCCTCTCCCGCCGGGACATGGCCGGCGACCAAGGCCCCGGCCCGCGCCCCGCAAGATGGGCGCAATTCCGCCCGACCCAACGCTCCCCTGCCCGTCTCGGGCGACCAACAAAGGGGTCTGACCACCATTCCCGTCCGGTCTCCCGACGGGTGCAATACCCTCCGGATTTGGCGGGCAGTGCCGCCCTACACGCCTTCACACGCGGTTTCGACCCGGCCCGCTTCGCTGACGAAGGGA
>JASLDQ010000126.1 GCA_030151505.1 Chromobacteriaceae bacterium | reverse complement strand
GGCCGACCGCCACCGGACAGCCGGCGGCGGCCAGCAGCAGCGGCTCGTCGCCGACCTCGGTCGCGGTCGAGGCCGGCGTCACCAGCCGGGGGGAGGCCGCGCGTCCGCCGTAACCGCGGCTGACCACGGCCGGACGCAGGCCGCGTGCACTCAGTGCCTCGAGCAGGTGGCGGGTCAGCGGCGTCTTGCCGACGCCGCCGACGTTGATGTTGCCGATCACCACCACCGGGACCGGCAGCCGTTCGGTGGTCTTGAGGCCGAGGCGGAACAGTTGCCGCCGGCCGGCCGACAGCAGCGCGAACAGCCCCGCCAGCGGCGCGAGCAACACCGACAGCCACGGGCGCGGTGCGTACCAGTGCGACTCGATCAGGCGGGCGAGGCTCACTTGGCCGGAGCCTGGGTGGCGAAGGTGAGGTGGGTGATGCCGGCGGTGCGGGCGGCCTCCATCACGTTGACGACCGACTGGTGGGTCGCCTGGGCGTCGGCGCTGATGACGACCGTGGCATCGTCCTTGCCGCCGGCGGCCGCGCGCAGGCGCTCGCCGAGCTGTTCGACGCCGGCATGGTCCGGCAGCGGCTGGGCGTCCAGCTGGTAGCTGCCCTGCGCGGTCACGGCGATATTGATGATCCGGGTCTGTGGCTCGGACTGGCGCGGCAGGTCAGCCGAGGGCAGGTTGAGCTTGAGGTCGGCGAAGCGGCTGTAGGTGGTGGTCACCATCAGGAAGATCAGGATGACCAGCAGCAGGTCGATCAGCGGGATGAAGTTGATTTCCGGCTCGTCCCGGCGGCGGCCACGGCGAAAATCCATGCTCAGCTCCGCTCGCCGTGGACCATTTCCACCAGCTTGATCGCCTGCAGTTCCATCTCGACCAGCAGGGTGTCGACCTTGGCGCGGAAGTGGCGGTAGAAAATCATGCTGGGGATGGCGACGATCAGGCCGAAGGCGGTGTTGTACAGCGCGACCGAAATGCCGTGGGCAAGCTGCTCGGGGTTGGTGCCGGCGGCCGTGGTCGAGCCGAAGATCTCGATCATGCCGATCACCGTGCCCAGGAGGCCCAGGAGCGGCGCCATCGCGGCGATGGTGCCCAGCGTGGTCAGGCAGCGGTCCAGCTCGTGCGACACGGCGCGGCCGCTTTCCTCGATCGCTTCCTTCATCACTTCGCGCGGATGCTGGGCGTTGCGCAGGCCGGCGGCCAGCACCCGGCCAAGCGGGGAGGCCTGCGCCAGCCGGTCGGCGAGTTCGCGCGCATTGTTCTTGCGGCCGAGTTCCGCCAGCGTGTCGGCCAGCAGGCCGGCCGGCGCGACCTGCGAGCTGCGCAGGCTATACAGGCGTTCGAGGATGATGCCGAGGGCGGCGACCGACGCGACGATCAGCGTCCAGATCGGCCAGCCGGCCGCGTTGACAATGGCCCACACTGGCGTGACTCCGTATTCGGGGGAACGCTACACTTTACGCGAATCGGCTGCAGGGCAGCAACCCGGAGGCCGCGTGTTCATGTGTTGTGGCAGCTGTCGCCGGCAAACTCATGAGCCAAAAGGATTTTTTTGGAGCATCCACAGCTTCTGTGGATAAGTTTGTGGGCAAAGTCTGGGAAAACCGTGCCGAGCATTGTCCGGACAGGGTTTTTACTGATTTGCCCGTTTTCTGGACAAAACAATCAATCCTTTTTAAATCAATGGCTTGATAAATATTTGCCACGGCAGGGTTGACGGAAACAAGCAAAACTGCACCGTCAGGCCTGCTTGTGGATGACTTGACAAAACGACTGGACATCTCTTGCCGATCCCGCTAAACGCAAACGTCATTACCGTGACGGAACTGAACCGTTATGCCCGTGAATTACTCGAAACCGGCCTTCCGCCAGTTTGGGTGGGCGGCGAGATATCCAATCTGACCTTGGCCGCGTCTGGCCATGCCTACTTCTCCCTCAAGGACAAGGGGGCCCAGATTCGGGCGGTGATGTTCCGCAACCGTTTGAGCGGACTGGGTTTCCGCCTGCGAGAAGGCATGCAGATCGAGGCGCGCGGCACGGTGACGCTGTACGAGGCGCGCGGCGATTACCAGATCAACGTGGCGGAGCTGCGCGAGGCGGGGCTGGGACGCTTGTTCGAAGCCTTCGAGCAGCTCAAGGCCAAACTGGCGCTGCAGGGCTTGTTCGACAATTCGCGCAAAAAACTCCTGCCGCCGCATCCCAAAGCCATCGGCGTGGTGACTTCCCTGCAGGCGGCGGCCCTGCGCGATGTGCTCTCCACCCTGCGCCGCCGCATGCCGGCCATCCCGGTCATTGTCTATCCGACCCCGGTGCAGGGCGAAACTGCCGCCGCGCAGATCGCCACCGCCATCCGCACCGCCAGTGAGCGGGCCGAGGTCGACGTGCTGATCGTCTGCCGCGGCGGCGGCAGCATTGAGGATCTGTGGTCGTTCAACGAGGAAATCGTTGCCCGCGCGGTGGCTGACTGTCCGATTCCGCTGGTCAGCGGGGTCGGCCACGAGACCGACTTCACCATCTGCGATTTCGTCGCCGACGTGCGCGCCCCGACCCCGACCGCCGCCGCCGAACTGGTCACGCCCGACCGCGCCGCCCTGTTGCTGCGGACGGCGGAGTTGCGCCGCCGGCTGGCGCACGCGCTGGAGCGGCAGCTGCACAACAAGGCGCAGCGGCTCGACCTGCTGGCCCGCCGCCTGACCCATCCGGGCGAGCGCATCGCCCGCCAGCGCGAGCGGCTGGTGCGCGACCGCCGCCTCTTGGCGCAGCTGGCGACCATGCGGATCGGCCGCGCCCGCTACGCCTTCGACACGCTGGCCGCCCGGCTGGAACGGGCCGAACCGGCCGTCGCACCGCGAGAGCGGCAAGTGATGCTGGACGCAGACCGGCTGCGCCGCGCGGCGGGGCAGCTCTTGATGCAGCGGCGGACGCAGGTCGAGCGCCTGGCCGAGCGTCTGGCGGCGCTCAATCCGGCCGCCGTGCTGGCGCGCGGTTACGCGATCGTCGAGCGCCACAACGGCCACGCCGCCCGCAGCCCGGACGAGCTGGCGCAGGGCGAGCGGGTCCGGCTGCGGCTGGCGCTGGGGGAGACCGAGGCGGTGGTCAGCCATCCGCCGGCGCAGTCCAGCCTGTTCTGAACGCCCGTGTCCCGTTGCCCCCGGCCTGCCGCTCGGGCGACCGGGTCCATTCGTTATGAAGAAGAGAAGGCGCCGGTGTCGGCGCCTTCTTTCCTTACATGTTCATCCGGCGGCCCGCATCCTTGTGCCGGATGGCGGAACCGACAGGAAGGTCAGGGCATGGCGATTTCCGGCAGGCGCTGCCCTGGCGGCTGCCGGCCTTTCCTTCTCTAAATCCGGTACCTCCATCTTGCCGCTACCGCCGCCCGCCTGTCGGCGGCGGTTGGCTCGGCTGACTGGTGCTTTCGGCGATGGCTGAATCCGCCGCTGGACGGGACGCGTGCCGCTGCTGCTATCGCCACGGCGAGGGCGGTGGCGATGCAGCCAGATCACGTTGCAAATCCAGCCAGACATCCGAGCGGGAGGCCGGCGAGCGCCGCCGGGTGATGCAACCTGTGCGCTGAGACCACGACCCCCGGGACGGGGCCGCATTGAAATCAGGCTGTCGCGCGGCCAGGCGGCTGGCACGAGATGAGGTTCGCCGGCCAGCGCCGGCATGGCTTACTTGGGCAGCACCGGGGAGATATTGCCCCAGGGCATCACCGGCACGGTGGAAATGGCGTTG
>JASLDQ010000029.1 GCA_030151505.1 Chromobacteriaceae bacterium | reverse complement strand
GCGGCTATCAAGAACGGCGCGCTGGCGGCGAGGACGCTGCCGCCGAGCACGGCGCGCAGAAAATTGCGTCGGGTCGTCATGCCAGGACTTTCCGCACCGGGAATTCCGTCAGCCGGTATTGCCCGGAGCGTGCCTCGGCATCAATCCGGCGATAACCCAGGCCGCGGTATGGTTCGCCGGCATCCCAGGGCACCGGCAGACGCTTGGGCTGCGAGCCGGGTGCCGGCAGCGCGAACATCAATGAGCGGGCGGCATGGTGAGCGATGTGGCCTGTCATGTGGTGGTGTTCCTGATGGATGTGGCCGTAGAACACGGTGACGTTTTGGTAGGGCATCAAAAGCGCTATGGCCTGCTCGCCGTCGCGCGTGGCCCAGTCCCAGCGCGGGTACAGGTCGAACAGCGGGCGGTGGGTGAATACCACGATGCGCGCGTCGCGCGCCTGCCTGGCAAGGTCCTCCTTCAACCATTGCAACTGCTCGGCGCCGATGGCGGCGCCCGGATCGCTCACGTTGTCGAGCACGATGAAGTGCACGCCCTTGTGGTCGAAGACGTAGTGGGTGGCGCCGAAAAATTCGCTATAGGCTTGGCCGTGGTCGAGGGCCGCATCGTGTTCGCCCGGCATGAAGTGGACTACCGGCGCCCGAAGCTTGCTCACGATCTGGCGAAACTCCGCCAGCCGGCGTCGGCGTTCTTGCGGATCGTCGGTGGTATGGGTCAAGTCGCCGGTGAACATGATGAAATCCGGCTGTTGCGAGAGCGAATTGACCGCGGCCACCGCTTTGGGCAGGGTGCCGGTGGCGTCCGGGTTCACGTCGTCATCGCTAAAGCCCCAGTGCTCGTCCGACAGCTGTACGAAGAAGAAATCCTGCTGTGCCTGGCCCGTTGCCGTGTTCGATCTTCGAGTCAGGCCGGTGCAGCCACTCACCAGAACTACCGATCCCAAGCCGGCCAGCTTGAGAAATTCGCGCCGATTGATCGTGTTTCGCATCGCCCTTTCCTTTGCTGAAATTCCGTTTGTCCATCCGCCGGATGCATCCTGCCGCACGGGATGATTTCGGTTATTAGACGGTATTCCGCCATGAGCCATTACCGCCTGACAGCCGGTCTTGTTTCTTGTCGTCGGAAGGGGGGCGGAAGACGGCTTGGCCCGATCCATTGACGGTATGGGGATGAATCCGGAGGTTAAGCTGAGGACAATGGACCGTCCCGGGGCGGGTCGGCATTTCAGCCTGTTCCGGAGCTGGAACTCGGGATATTTCGACGGCAGTTGGCCGAGCGCGTCGGGCAATCCATGCGGCGGTGGTTGCTGCAATGCGCCTGTAAAGGGTAAGCGAACAGCGCCGTGACTGCCGCATGACCGAAGCCGGCGGGCTCGCCGTTCTGCGGGCCTGCTGATCGACCGCGCCGGAGCTATGTCTTCACCCTTGCCTTTGCCGAGGCCGGCTGCTCTTGCCAAGCCGCCAATCGTGCATTGATTTTCCCCTTCGGCTGACCCATCGTTCCATTCGGGCGGGAGTTTTCCTGAGCGCGTCTGGTCGTGCCCGTGTTCATCGGGCGGAGGAAGGCATGGATTCCTGCGAACCTGTCGAGCTGGTCGAACTTGACCATCTTGTCGACAAGCTTGGCGGTCTGCTCGAGATCAGCGTGCCGTGCCGGGTAGAGGTGGGCGGACACTGCATACCCGTTTACGCGATCGCGCTCGGCAACTCCGCCCCCGAGGCGCCGGCCGTCGGCTATTTCGGCGGGGTGCACGGGCTGGAGCGGATCGGGGCGACGGTGGTGTTGTCGTTTTTGCGCAGTGTGGCGGCGCGCTTGCGCTGGGATGCGCTGTTGCAGCAGCAGCTCGAGCGCATGCGCATGGTGTTCATGCCGGTGGTCAATCCCGGCGGGCTGTGGCGCGGCACGCGGGCCAATCCGCAAGGAGTCGACCTGATGCGCAACGCGCCGGTCGAGGCGCTACAGCGGGCGGCCTTTCTTGTGGGCGGCCAGCGTTTCAGCGCGCACCTGCCGTGGTATCGCGGCCCGCGCAGCGCGCCGATGCAGCCGGAAAGCCAGGCCCTGTGCCGGGTGGTCGAGGATGAGCTGTTCACCCATCGTTTCAGCATCGCGGTCGATTGCCACTCCGGCTTCGGCCTGAGCGACCGCATCTGGTTTCCCTATGCCTGCACCCGCACGCCCATCGCCCATCTGGCCGAAGTGCATGCGCTGTGCGAAATCCTCGATCAGACCCACCGTCACCACCCCTATGTATTCGAGCCGCAAAGCCGGCAATACCTCACCCACGGCGATCTGTGGGACTTTCTGTATCAGCGGGCCTGTGCCGATTCCGACCGCATTTTGTTGCCGCTGACACTGGAAATGGGCTCATGGCTGTGGATCAAGAAAAATCCGCGCCAGTTGCTGTCACTGCAGGGACTGTTCAATCCGCAGCTCGCCCACCGCGAGGCACGGGTGCTGCGGCGGCAGGTCGAATGGCTCGATTTCGTTGGCCGCGCGGCGTGCGGGCATCAGGGCTGGCGGCCGACCGGCGCGGAGCGCGAGCGGCATCGCCTTCTGGCCTTGCGGCGCTGGTATGCAGAGGGGGTGGAATGAGTGTCTGGGTACTGCTGCGCGGACTGACCCGCGAGCGCGGGCACTGGGGTAGGTTTCCGCAGCAACTGGCGCACCAGCTGCCTGGTGCCCGCATCCTGACGCTCGACCTGCCGGGCAATGGCGTCCTGTACCGGCAGCAAAGCCCGTCCAGCGTGCCGGACATGGTGCAGGCCTGCCGCGTGCAGCTGCATGCGGCGGGCGTGGCGGAGCCTTGCTACGTACTGGCCAAGTCACTCGGGGCGATGGTGGCGGTGGCCTGGGCCGATGCCCATCCGGACGAAATTGCCGGCTGCGTGCTGGTCAATACCAGCTTTGCCGGTCTCAGTCCCTGGTATCAACGTCTGCGCCCGGCCAACTACCTGACCTTGCTGGGTATCCTGTGTCACCGCGACAGTCGCGTCCGCGAGGCGGCCATTCTGCGCATGACCAGCCGCGTGGCGGATGACTCCGTGCTCGACGACTGGTGCGAGCTGCGCCGGACGCATCCGGTATCCGCGCTGAATGCCTTGCGCCAACTGCGGGCCGCCGCGCGTTTCCGTCTGCCTGCCCGGCGCCCGTCACCTCCAATGCTGCTGCTGGCAGGGCAGGGTGACATGCTGGTCGATCCGCGTTGCTTGATGGCATTGGCCCGGCGCTGGCGCTTGCCGCTGCGCAGTCACCCGACCGCCGGGCATGATCTGCCGCTGGACGATGGACCATGGGTGGCCCGGCAGATCGGCGAGTGGGTGACGGAGCTGGAAATGCAAACGCCCGCTGGCGCGGGCGATGGTTGAATGGGGGGTAAACCGTATCAGCGTTCGCTATGGCGGACCGTGCCGACCAGGAAAGGGTCGCGCGGCTGGGGAGTCCGGGTGTTGGTGGTGGACTCGACGCGGCAGATGTTGCGCGTATAGGTCGGGCCCTTGGGATGGGCGTTGATCCGGTCGTACAGGTCCAGAATCTTCATCACGTTATTCATCATGCTTCACTTCCTCTTTACAGTATCGTTTCTTGCTCTCGTTCCTCTGCGGCGCTTGAGAATGATGCCGCATGACCGGGACAGGCCAAGCGGCGCTGCCCTGTAACGATGCGGCATGTACATAACGATACGATAAAAATCTGAAGACAGTATTGTTAAATGTGAAAAATCGTGATTTTGCGGTGCAGCATCCGGTTTGCTTGCCTGGCCGGCCGGCTTCGAGCCGCGCGGCAGGTGTGTTCCGAAACGCTTGCCAAGCGGATGTCCCCGGCGGCGGCCGGCGGGCGCGAACCGCCACCCCCACCGACCCGCCGGCTGCTGTTGGGCCGGGGCTAGCCTGCTATTCCGTCAGCGTTGCAGGAAACGCCCGATCCGCGCCGCCGCTTCCTCCAGCCGCGCCACGTCGGCGGTGTAGGCGATCCGCACATGGCTGGCCTGCTGGTGAACGCCGAAGTCCTTGCCCGGCGTCAGCGCGACATGGGCGGTTTCCAGCAGTTCGCGCGCGAAGGCAAAGCTGTCGCCGGTCAGCGCCGACACGTCGGCATACAGGTAGAACGCGCCTTCCGGCTCCACCGGAAAGCGGAAACCCAGCGGCGTCAATGCGGCGATCAGCGCGTCGCGGCGCTGGTGGAACACCGCACGCCGGCGTTCCAGTTCTGCCACCGTGTCCGGCTCGAATGCCGCCAGCGCCGCGTATTGCGCCACCGTCGGCGCCGACAGGTAGACGTTCTGCGCCAGCCGCTCGGTCGCATCGATATAGGCGTCGGGCACCACCAGCCAGCCCAGCCGCCAGCCGGTCATCTGGAAATACTTGGAGAAGCTGTTGATCACGAAAATGTCGTCGGCCACGCCCAACGCGGTCGGCGCGTCCACGCCGTAGGTCAGGCCGTGGTAAAGCTCGTCGACGATCAGTGCGCCGTTCTGGGCACTGACGGCGGCATGCAGGTGGCGCAGCTCGTCCGGCGCGATCAGCGTGCCGGTCGGGTTGGCCGGGCTGGCGATCATCGCCGCGACGGTGTCGGCGCGCCAGTGGGTGGCGATATGCTCGGCGGTCAGCTGGTAGCGGCTGTCCGGGCCCACCGGAATGCCGATGGCCTCGGCCTCCAGCAGGCCGACCAGATGGCGGTTGCACGGATAGGTCGGGTCGGGCAGCAGCACCGAGCTGCCGCCGTCGCACAGCGCCGACAATGCCAGCAGCAGCGCGCCGGACGCACCCGGCGTCACGCAGATGCGGCGTGGGTCGACCGTCACGCCATAGCGGCTCCGGTACCAGCCGGCAATGGCTGCTCGCAGTTCCGGGATGCCCATTGCCGGGGTGTAAAAGGTACGGCCCTCTTGCAGCGCGCGGATGCCGGCCTCGACGATGGGGGCGGGCGTGGCGAAATCGGGCTCGCCGACTTCCATGTGGATGACATCGTGGCCGGCGCTTTCCAGCTCGCGGGCGCGGGCGAGGATGGCCATGACTTGAAAGGGATTGACGCTGTCGAGGCGGCGGGCGTGATTCATGAGGGCGGCAGTGCGGCGGTGCGAAAGCCGCCAAGTATATCAGGGGGCATGAGGATGACCTCATGCCCCCGGCTGTCGAGTCTTACTTCAGCTTGAACTCCACCCGGCTTTTTCCCGCTTCCTTGCTGCCGACAATGAACAGGCGTTCGCCCGGCAGTTTGGCCTGCTCGGTCAGGTAGTTCTTCACCATCAGGGCCCGGCGGCTGGCGAGCTGGCTCACGTCCTTGTCCGACACCTTGGTGTTGGCGACGATCAGCTTCTCCATTTCATCCACCGGCAATGACTTGGCCAGACCGATCACATTGCGCGGTTTCTTGAATTTGCCGTCTGAGTAGATGTCCTTGACGATGGCCGCGTAGCTCTTGGCATCCGGTTTCTGGTCCGGATCGCCGCCCTGGTTCTGCCAGCGTTTGGCCACTTCCTCCTCGAACCGCACGCGCTGTGCGCCGGCCAGATCACCGGTCGGATCTGCCTCGCCGTGAATTTCCAGCTTCAGGCCCGGCTTGTCGTTCAGGATGGAAGCCAGATTGTCCAGCTTCTTGCGGTTGGCCGGGTCGAGCGTGAAGGTGCCGGGGATGAAATCCAGTTGCGACAGCTTTTCCGCGTCGCCGCCGAACGCATTGGCCAGCAACGTGAACGGCGAGGTGATCGCCTTTTCCAGCAGGTTGACGATCACCCGCACCACCAGCCCGCCCACGCTGAACTGCGGATCGTCGAGCGAGCCGCTGACCGGCAGGTTGACGTCGATCTCGCCCTTGCGGTTCTTCAGCAGCGATACCGCCAGCAAGACCGGCAGTTTGGTGGCGCTGGGGCTGTCGACCTTGTCGCCGAAGGTCAACTGGTCGAGGAACAGCTTGTTCTGCGCGGTCAGCTTGCCGGCGTCGACCACATAATGCAGGTCGACCGACAGCTTGCCTTTTTCGATGGCGTAGCCGGCATATTTGCCGGAGTAGGGTGACAGTGGCGGCAGGTCCAGTCCCTTGACCGCCGCCGTCATGTCCAGCACCACCGGGCGGGCGAAGGGATTGACCTTGCCGGCGATGGTCAGCGGTGCGTCGTTGTTGACCTTGCCGGTGATGTCGACGTCGCCGGCCTGGTTGTTGCGGGTCGCGATGCGGCCGATCGTGCCCCGGAGCTGGGTCAGGTCGGCGCGGTAGTTGGGGCGGATGAAGTTATCGGTCCAGTTCACGTCGCCGCGGCTGAGCGCAATGCGGTCGATGCGGATGTCCGGCAGGGGGACGCTCGGCGCCGGTTTGGCGGGTAGCTTCGCCGTGGTCTCGGTGCCGCCGCCGGGCATGTCCATGGTCTTGGCCGGAGCGGCGCCGGCCGCTTGCGTTTCCAGCGGCGAGGCGGTGGGATTGCCGCCCCAGCTGTCCTGGATTTCCCGCAGGTTGAGCTTGCCGTTCTGGTTGAGCACGACCCGGGCGAAGAAGCTGTCCAGCGCGATGTTGCGCACACCCACCTTGTTGGCCGGCGCGGTGTGCACGTCCAGGCCGTCCAGCTTCAGGGTGCGCCAGCGCAGCAGCTCGGTGCCGGCATTGAGTTCGTCGGTGACGCGTACATTGTTGACCGCCACGTTGCCGCGATAGCTGGCGTTGACCTGCTCGCCGCGTTTGGCGAAGGCGAGCTTGCCGCGCGTGTCCAGTTCGGCGCGGCGGATGTTCACCCGTTCTGCCTGGGTCGCCATCACCGTCAGCGGGGCGAGGTCGAGCCGGTCGGCGCGCAGGTCCAGATTGCCCGACAAGGCGAACGGATCGATCCGGCCATTGGCCGCCAGCCGGCCGCGTTTGTTCACCGTCATCGCCAGGTCCAGCGGCATTTCGCCACGGTGGTCGCTGGCGAGCTTGCTGCTGTTAAGGCGGATGTCGGCGAGATCCATTGCCACCGGCCGGCGCTGGGTCGTGTCGCGCAGCTTGACCGCGCCGTTGCTGACCGCCAGTTCGTCCAGCGCTACCTGCCAGCGCTTGCCGGTGGCGGTCTTGCGGGCAGGCCGAACTGCCGGCTTGCCGGTCTTGTGGTCCGCCGCAAACCAGCGGCCGGCGTTAAGCCCCTGCCGGTCGTTGATCAGGTTGGCGCTGGGACCGTCGAGCATCAGCTTGCCGATGTTGACGCGCTGGCTGGTGGCGTCCAGCGAGATCGCATCGGCCAGCAGGGATTTGAGTGCCAGCGCATCCTTGCCGCTGTCGGTGAACCTGACATTGTCCAGGGTGACGCGGCCCTTGCTCAGGGTCTGGTTTTGTGGTGTGACGGTGAAATCGCCGCTAGCGCCGGCCTTGGCCGAGGCGAGCTTGAGTTTCAGCAGGTCGGCGAAATATGGGGTCAGAGCCGCAACATCGACCGTTCCCAGCTCGAACTTGCCCTCGGCGGCGAAGGGTGCCGGCGTCAACCGTCCTTCAAGGCTGAACGTCTCGTCCCGCACCGTCTTTAGACTCAGGCGCAGCGGTAGCGCCGAATTCTGGCTGGTGCGGCCGATGTCGAGCACCAAATCCTGCACCTTGGTCTGATAGCCGCCACGTGGAAGGTCATCGTTCCAGCTCAGCTCGCCCGCACGTACCCGGGCCGCCGCCAGCGACCATTTCCACGGGCTGGCCGCGGTGGGAGCAGCGGGAGCGGGCGTTGCCGGCGTCGTGGCCGGGGTGGTGAAAGCCGTCTGCCAGTTGAGCGCGCCGGTCCGGTCACGCTCGACGTTCACTTTGGGCGCGATCAACGCGGCCTCGCGGATGTTCGCCTCGCGCGCGAAGGGCTTGATCGAGGCGACGTCGACCGTCAGGCGTTCTCCTTGCAGCAGCGGCCGCCCTTGCTTGTCCTGGATATTGAAGTTTTTGAGCGCCGCGTTGCCGCTGACCGACAGCTCCGGCTGCTTGCCTCCGGTCTGGAAGCGGATGGCAAGGTCGGTATCCAGTAGCGCCGATTTGACCATGACCGGCAGCGGCACCGGCGAGTAGGGCAGCCAGCGCGGGAGGTCGATGCCTTCCAGCCGCAAGGACAAGTTGGTGTCCCGGCTGCTCTTGAACGGTTTGGCCTCGCCGCCAAGCACCAGCGTGGTGCCGTCTATCGTGGCGGTGAATTCCGGTTGTACTTCCACGTCCAGATCGGCGGGGAAGTTGGAAACGAAGGGAACGCCGAGCTGAAGCTTGTCGACGGTATGGATCTTGCCCATCGGCTTATCGTCGAACTCCATCCGCCCGCCGCTGATTTTGATATTGGCCAGCGCAAACCGGGTCGGTTCATCCGACGGCTTGGAGAATTTCTCGATCAGATCGCTGATGTTGTAGCGGTTGTCGCCCTGGCGGACGAGATGCACCTGCGGTTGCTCGAGATCCAGTTGCTGAACCCGAATGCCGCCGGCCAGCGAGGTACTGCTGAGATTGGCGTAAAGGCGCTCGAAGGCAATGAAGGGCGTGGTGCCGTCCGGCTCGGTGATCGCGACCTTGCCGAGCGTGGCCGACAAAGTATAAGGATTGATCGTCAGCTCGCCGATCGTCACCTTGCGGCCGAGCAGTTCGCCCAGTTTGTCCTCGGCCAGCGAACGGACAAAAACGGGGCCGGAGGCGAAGCCCACGACACCAATCGCGGCAACAACGGAGACGGTAAGCAGGGCCGGTTTGGCAAAACGGTTGGCAGCAAGTTTCATCGCGTGGTTTTCGGCGGACATGGTTGTGATCGATTCCCCGCAGGCGGAGGTTCCATAATCATACCGGATACGGAGGAAGAGGCCGATTTC
>JASLDQ010000391.1 GCA_030151505.1 Chromobacteriaceae bacterium | reverse complement strand
AACCCTGGTGCTTCAATCGCCAAATATATTGGGACAATCATTCGGGAATATTTCAGCCTGCTCCAATAAAAAGGCTGAATACATAAAAACAGCAACACCAGAAAAATACAGACTGACTACAGAGGAAGACATTCAAGATGGAGCGTTATCTTCGCGACTCGAAGAGTCTGATCTTCGACCGTTCCGACCCCTACCGGGTTTCCGACTATATCAACCAGCATGTCGGCTCTCACGGAATCAGGCTTCCCAATGCCCATACTTTCGAAGCCAGCCTGAGCCACCAGAAATTCGGCCGTCTCGATCTTTGCCGGGTCAGCTACGGCGGCAAGGTCAGGGTCGTGTCCCCCGGGCTGGAACAGTTCTATCATGCCCAGCTCATATTGCGCGGCCAATGCCTGTACAAGGACAGCCTTAGCGAAAACCTTTTCACCCCCGGAGAAATTCTCCTGATCAATCCGGTCGATTCGATCGACCTGACCTATTCGGACGATTGCGAGAAATTCATCCTGAAACTGCCTCGCGACCTGCTCGATACGGTCTGCCTCGAACACCGCTGGAATCTTCCCCGGGACGGAATCCGTTTCACGCTCAACCGCTACCACTTCAGCGACTTGTCCTGTCTGATCAACTTTCTCGCCCTCCTGTGCCAGGAAGCGGAATCCGGCGGAATTCCGGTGCAGATGCACGACCACTACAACCGCATCGTCGCTTCCAAATTCCTGACCCTGCTCAAGCACAATGTCAGCCGGGACGAAGGAAGCATGCAGTCGGTCTCCTTCGAGCGGATTGCCCAGTACATCGAGGACAACATCAAGCGGGACATCACGATCGAAGACCTGGTGCAACAGGCCCGCATCAGCCAGCGCTCGCTGTACTCGCTATTCGAACGCCATGCCAAAACCTCGCCCAAGAATTACATCAAGCAGAAAAAACTCGACCACATCCACAAACGCCTGACCGAACCGGGCTGTACCGCCCGCAGCATTACCGCCCTTGCCCTGGATTATGGATTCCTGCATCTGGGCCGCTTCTCCGAAAGCTATAAACGCGCCTTCGGCGTCCTGCCTTCCGATACCTTGCGGCAGCGCCACTAAATTAATCTTCATTTCGGTTTTCCTCGAGGCGACATGATTGTGTCGCCTTTTTTTATCCGCCCCTCGGCAGAATCCGGATATCAACTCCGCCAAAAACGGATATTCCGCCCCCTTTCACAGCCTTAGTCTTCCATCACACAAACGACAACGATGGAGACATGAGGATGGAACTGGATTACCTGAATACCCTTGTCGAGGAAGACAAGGAAAAAGGCGTATTCCGCTGCAAGCGGGAAATATTCACCAGCCCGGAACTGTTCGATCTCGAAATGAAGCATATTTTCGAGGGCAACTGGATTTATCTGGCGCACGAGAGCCAGATTCCCAACAACAACGACTACTACACCACCGTCATGGGGCGTCAGCCGGTGTTCATCGCGCGCAACAAGGACGGCGAGCTGAACGCCTTCATCAATGCCTGCAGCCACCGCGGCGCCATGCTCTGCCGCGGCAAGCGCGGCAACCGGGCCACCTACACCTGCCCCTTCCACGGCTGGACCTTCAACAATTCCGGCAAGCTGCTGAAGATCAAGGACCCGAACGAGACCGGCTACCCGCCGAGCTTCAACTGCAACGGCTCGCACGACCTGAAGAAGATCGCGCGCTTCGAGTCCTACCGCGGCTTTTTGTTCGGCAGCCTGAACGCGGACGTCACGTCGCTGACCGAGCATCTGGGCGAGTCGGCCAGGATCATCGACATGATCGTCGACCAGTCCGCCGAGGGGCTGGAAGTCGTGCGCGGCTCGTCGACCTACCTCTATGAAGGCAACTGGAAGCTGCAGGCCGAAAACGGCGCCGACGGCTACCACGTCACCGCGGTGCACTGGAACTACGCCGCGACCCAGGGCCAGCGCAAGGAGAAGGAGGCCGGCGACGACATCCGCGCGATGAGCGCGGGCGGCTGGGCCAAGAACGGCGGCGGCTTCTACTCCTTCGAGAACGGCCACCTGGTGCTGTGGACCCGCTGGGCCAACCCGGAAGACCGCCCGCTGCACGAAATCCGCAGCGAACTGGTGGAGAAATTCGGCGAGGCGCGGGCCGACTGGATGATCGGCAACTCGCGCAATCTGTGCCTGTACCCGAACGTCTACCTGATGGACCAGTTCAGCTCGCAGATCCGCATCGCCCGTCCGATCGACGTCGACAAGACCGAGGTCACGATCTACTGCATCGCCCCCAAGGGCGAAAGCGCCGAGGCCCGCGCCCACCGCATCCGCCAGTACGAGGACTTTTTCAACGTCAGCGGCATGGCCACGCCTGACGACCTGGAAGAATTCCGCGCCTGCCAGCAGGGCTTCCAGGGCCGCGCGATGGAATGGAACGACATGTCGCGCGGCGCGGTGCACTGGATCGAAGGGGCCGACGAGGCCGCCAAGTCCATCGGCCTCAAGCCGCTGCTCAGCGGCGCCCGCCCCGAAGACGAGGGCCTGTACGTCGTCCAGCACGGCTACTGGCTCCAGGCCATGCGCCGCGCGCTTGAAAAGGAACAACAGGCTCAACTCTCGCAGGAGGCCCAATGATGAGCATCACCCTCGACGCCGTATGCCAGTTTCTTTACCGCGAAGCCCGCTACCTGGACGACAAGGACTGGGAAAACTGGCTTGAGCTCTATGCCCCCGACGCGACCTTCTGGATGCCGGCCTGGGACGACGACGACACGCTGACCGAAGACCCGCAAAGCGAAATCTCGCTGATCTGGTACGGCCGCCGCGCCGGGCTGGAAGACCGCGTGTTCCGCATCAAGACCGACCGCTCCAGCGCCACCATGCCGGACACCCGCACCTCGCACAACATCAGCAACGTCGAGATCGTCGGGCAGGCCGACGGCCTGTGCCAGGTGCGCTTCAACTGGCACACGCTGAGCTTCCGCTACAACACCACCGACCACTTCTTCGGCACCAGCTTCTACACCCTCGACGTGCGCGGAGACAGCCCGCGCATCCAGGACAAGAAAGTGGTGCTCAAGAACGACTACGTCCGCCACGTGATCGACATCTACCACATCTGACCTCCCCGTCCGACGCCACGGCGTCGCCCCGCAGATGCCGCAGCGCGGCCGGTTTCGCCGGAAACCGGCCGCCCGCGCCTGTTGAACCTCGTTGAGCCGAGACCGAATCATGACGCACACCATCGCCCTCAACTTCGAAGACGGGATCACCCGCTTCGTCGACTGCAAACCCGACGA
>JASLDQ010000343.1 GCA_030151505.1 Chromobacteriaceae bacterium | reverse complement strand
GCGCGCAAGCTGGCCGAGGCCAACGGCGTCGACATCCGCTACTACAACATCATCTATGACGCCATCGATGAGGTTAGAGCCGCGCTGTCGGGCATGCTGGCCCCGGAGAAGAAGGAGCAGATCACCGGTACGGTCGAAGTGCGCCAGTTGTTCGTCGTGTCCAAGGTCGGCACCATCGCCGGTTGTATGGTCACCGACGGCGTCATCAAGCGCACCTCGCGCATCCGCATCATCCGCAACAACGTGGTGGTGCACGATGGCGAACTCGACTCGCTCAAGCGCTTCAAGGACGACGCGAAGGAAGTCAAGCAGGGCTTCGAGTGCGGTCTGATGATGAAGAACTACAACGATCTGGTGGAAGGCGACCAGCTGGAAGCCTACGACATCGTCGAAGTGGCCCGTACGCTGTAAGCGTTCGCGTCATGACGGATCCGGCGGGCGCGATGGCGCCCGCCTTTTTGCATTCTGAGAGGGGGCCGACATGGCCAAGAAAACCTTTTCCCGCGCCGACCGGATCGCCGAACAGATCCAGCGCGAATTGTCGGAAATCATACGGCTGGAACTGAAAGATCCGCGCACCGGCCTGATCACCATCACCGGGGTGCAGGTGACGCGTGACTACTCGCACGCCAAGGTGTTCTACACCGTGCTGAATGCCGAAGACCCGGCCGAAACCCAGTCCACGCTGGAGCGTGCCGCCGGCTATCTGCGCAGCGAAATTGCCCGCGTCATCAAGATCTTTACCGTCCCGCAGCTGCATTTCGTCTACGACAGCTCGGTGGCGCACGGCATGTACATGCACGACCTGATCGAAAAGGTTGCGCGCGAGGACGCCGAAAAGCGCCGGGACGACGACACGGAATGAGCGACTTCAAACCGGGCAAGCGCCAGGTCGACGGCGTACTGCTGCTCGACAAGCCGCTGACGTTTTCCAGCAACGGCGCACTGCAGAAGGCGCGCTGGCATTTCCAGGCCAAGAAGGCCGGCCATACCGGCGTGCTCGACCCGATGGCGACCGGCCTCTTGCCGGTGTGCTTTGGCGAGGCGACCAAGTTTTCCGCCTTCCTGCTCGATGCGGACAAGGCCTACCGCGCCACCGTCCGTTTCGGGCAGACCACTACCACCCACGATACCGAGGGCGAGGTGGTCGAGGAAAAGCCGGTCACGTTCGATGAAGCGGGTTTGCGCGTGATGCTGCCGCGCTTCACCGGTCCGATCGAGCAGGTGCCGCCGATGCATTCGGCCCTGAAGTTCGAGGGCAAGGCGCTGTACGAATACGCGCGCAAGGGCATCGAGATCGAACGCAAGGTACGGCACGTCATCATCCACGCGCTCGATCTGGTCTCGTTCGACGGTACGACCGCCGTGCTGGATGTGACGTGCAGCAAGGGGACCTACATCCGCACGCTGGCGGCCGATCTTGGCGCGGCGCTCGGATGCGGGGCACACCTGACAGGGCTGCGCCGCACCCGGACCGCCGGTTTCGACGTGGCCGACGCGCTGACGCTGGAGCAGATCGAGGCGACCCCCTTCGACCTACGCACGGCGCGGCTGCTGCCGGTGGACGTGCTGGTGGCGCATCTGCCCAGGCTCGATCTCGACGCCGAGGGGGCGGGACGCATCACCCACGGACAACCCGTGCGCATCGAAACAAAAGATGACATAATGCGCGGCTTCCGCTTGTATGCGGAAGACGGAAGATTCATCGGTTTGGGCGAGATCAGGCAGGATGGCCTGCTCTGGCCGGATCGATTGCTGGCGTTTACGCCGGCGCAGTAAGAAGTACGGACGGGTTGCGACTCACCGTGCTTGACCGGGGCTTTATCCCAAATACTTTATTGGAGTTTCAAAATGGCTGTTTCTACCACCCAGAAGGCTGACA
This sequence comes from Chromobacteriaceae bacterium, assembly GCA_030151505.1. Classification (GTDB taxonomy): domain Bacteria; phylum Pseudomonadota; class Gammaproteobacteria; order Burkholderiales; family Aquaspirillaceae; genus JASLDQ01. The sequence goes on along the minus strand of JASLDQ010000343.1, from coordinate 1,509 downwards.
TCGTCAAGGATTTCCAACGTGCCGAAGGCGACACCGGCAGCCCGGAAGTGCAAGTGGCTCTGCTGACCGCCCGCATCAACGACCTGACCCCGCACTTCAAGGCCAACACCAAAGACCACCACAGCCGTCGTGGCCTGCTGAAGATGGTGAGCCGCCGCCGTAAGCTGCTGGACTACCTCAAGCGCAACGACGCTGATGCTTACCGCAACCTGATCACCCGTCTGGGCCTGCGCAAGTAATCGTGCTTTAGTCAAAAGGTCGCAGCCGTTTTTCGTCTGCGGCCTTTTTGCTATTTAACGCGGCAGTAAGCCGCGTTGGATTCAATCGCTTCGTTCTTTATCGTCGCAACGGGGGGAGCCTCTACATATCGGCATGGTGGCCGTGCCGATAACTAGGGGTTCCCGTTGCAGCCCGCCGGGTGTCCGGCTTTCATCTCAGGAACGCAACGTGTTCAACAAAATCAGCAAGACTTTCCAGTACGGTCGCCACACCGTCACACTCGAAACCGGCGAAGTCGCCCGCCAGGCCGGCGGTGCCGTGCTCGTCAGCATGGACGACACCGTCGTCTTGGTCGCCGTCACCGTCGCCAATTCGGTCAAGCCGGGCCAGGACTTCTTCCCGCTGACCGTCGACTATCTCGAGCGCACCTACGCTGCCGGCAAGATCCCGGGCGGCTTCTTCAAGCGCGAAGGCAAGCAGTCGGAAAAGGAAATCCTCACCAGCCGCCTGATCGACCGTCCGATTCGCCCGCTGTTCCCGGAAGGCTTCTTCCATGACGTGCAGGTTGTCGCCACCGTCATGTCGCTCAACCCGGAAGTCGACTCCGACATTCCTGCCATGATCGGCGCATCCGCCGCGCTGGCCATTTCCGGCGTGCCGTTCCAGGGCCCGATCGGCGCCGCCCGCGTCGGTTATGTCAACGGTGAATACCTCCTCAACCCGACCAAGAGCGAACTGGCGGGCAGCCAGATGGACCTGGTGGTGGCCGGTACCGAAGCCGCCGTGCTGATGGTCGAGTCCGAAGCGCAGGAACTGCCGGAAGCCGTGATGCTGGGCGCCGTGGTGTTCGGTCACGAGCAGATGCAGGCCGCGATCAACGCCATCAACGAGCTGGCCGATGAAGTCAATCCGGTGCTGTTCGCCTGGAACGAGCCGGTCAAGAACGAAGCGCTGATCCAGCAGATCCGCGATATCGCCGGTGCCGACATCGCCAACGCCTTCCGCATCCGCCAGAAGCAGGCCCGCAGCATCGCGCTGGCCGATGCCTGGGCCAAGGTCAAGGCCGCGCTGATCAACGAAGAAACCGACACCCTCAAGGCCAACGAGATCAAGGGCATCTTCAAGAGCCTGGAAGCCGAAATCGTCCGTGGCCAGATCCTGGCTGGCGAACCGCGCATCGACGGCCGCGACACCCGCACCGTCCGTCCGATCGCCATCCGCACCGGCGTGCTGCCGCGCGCCCACGGTTCGGCACTGTTCACCCGTGGCGAAACCCAGGCGCTGGTCGTG
>JASLDQ010000328.1 GCA_030151505.1 Chromobacteriaceae bacterium | reverse complement strand
GGGAAGATGTAAGGGAAGACCGAGCCGTCCTTGGCGTCGGCGCGGCCAAAGCCGATGGTCATCATCGGAATCTTATCGGCGGTGGTGCGGTCCATCGTGGCGTAGGTGATGCCGGTGGACATGAAGTTGAACGCGGTGGCGCCGGTGTCGCCCTTCTTCTTGAGACGCTCGTAGCACTCCACGCCGCGGTCGTTCTTGTACTCGGTTTCGCATTCCTCGTAGGCCAGCTTGACCCCGCCGACGCCGCCTTCCTTGGCATTGACGTAGTTGATGTAGTCGATCATCCCGCCGTAGTACTTGGAACCGCCCGAGGCATACGCCCCGACGCGATAGCTCGGCACCGGAATGAATTGTTCGGCAGCCAGGGCGGAACCGGCGAAAACCAGCGTAACGGCAGCAGCAGCAAGACGAAGATGCATGGTGAGTCTCCTCTGTGTGGGTACGGCTTTTATTGTGGGTACGGCGGGTACTGCAAAACTGCGGAGTAAAAGGGGCCGGGGCTTATCCACCGGGTTTGGCCGGTGGCGTCCCCGCCGGCCCCGGCCAGCCTCCGGCGCGACAGCACCAGCAGGGCCTTGGCCATGTCGCCTAGTGGGGGAAGGGCCACATGCGGAGCTTCTCCTTGGCGATCTGCCACAGCCGCGCCAGCCCGTGCGGCTCGACGATCAGGAAGAAGATGATCAGCGCGCCGAAGATCATCATTTCCATGTTCGACAGGAACTGGGTGTTGATTGCGCCGTGGAACAGCTGGCCGAACAGGTTGAGCCCGATCGGCAGCAGCACGATGAAGGCCGCGCCGAGGAAGGAGCCGAGGATGGAGCCGACCCCGCCGATGATGATCATGAACAGGATCTGGAAGGAGCGGTGCAGGTCGAAGGCCTGCGGATCGACCGTGCCGAGCAGGATGAAGGCCCACAGCGCGCCGGCCACGCCGCAGTAGAAGGAGCTGATGGCGAAGGCCAGCAGCTTGGTCTTGAGCATCTGGATGCCGATCACCTCGGCCGCCACGTCCATGTCGCGCACCGCCATCCAGGCGCGGCCGATATTGCTGCGCACCATGTTCTTGGCCGCCAGCGCCATCACCGCCACGATCGACAGGGTCAGCAGATATTTGCTGGCCGGGGTATCGATGGCAATGCCGAACACCTGCATTGGCGGCGCGGTGATGACGCCCGAGCTGGAGTAGTTGGTGAACCAGCCGAACTTGGTCAGCGCCCATTCGATGAAGAACTGCGCCGCCAGCGTCGCCACCGCCAGATAGAAACCCTTGATGCGCAGGCTGGGCAGACCGAAGGCGATGCCGACCGCCGCCGCGGTCAGGCCGGCGAGGATGAAGGCGAGCAGCAGTGGGATGCCGGGCAGGCGCAGCATGAAGTTGTAGGCGGCAAACGCCCCCACCGCCATGAAGGCGGCCGAGCCGAGCGAGAGCTGGCCGGCGTAGCCGGTGAGGATGTTGAGCCCCAGCGCCGCGAGCGACAGGATGAGGAAGGGTACGAGGATGCCGGCCAGCAGGTATTCGCTGGCCATGCCCGGCACCGCCACGAAGGCGAGCCCGAGCAGGGCGAGGATGAAGTAGCGGTCCTGCGCGATCGGGAAGATCGCCGAGTCGGTGCGGTAACTGATTTTGAACTGACCGGATTCGCGGTAGATCATGGGGTGTCTCCAAATAGGGGGCCGGATGGCGCCGGAACCGGTCCGGCGCAGGCAGGATGTCGATCAGCCTCGGGCTAGACCCGTTCGATGTGCTTCTCGCCGAACAGCCCTTCCGGCCGCACCAGCAGGAACAGCAGCGCCAGCATGTAGGGGAACCAGTTTTCGATCCCGCCGGAGAGGTAGGGCCCCAGGTACACCTCGGCCAGCTTCTCACCCGCACCGATGATGAGGCCGCCGACGATGGCGCCCGGCACCGAGGTGAAGCCGCCGAGGATCAGCACCGGCAGCGCCTTGAGCACCACCAGCGTCAGGGCGAACTGCACCCCCAGACGCGAGCCCCACAGCAGGCCGGACACCAGCGCGACGAAACCGGCCACCGCCCAGACGATCGCCCAGATGTGCTGCAGCGGAATGCCGACCGACAGCGCGGCCTGGTGGTCGTCGGCCACTGCGCGCAGGGCGCGGCCGAGCTTGGTCTTGTTGAAGAACAGCGCCAGCGCGGCCACCAGCGCGGCCGACAGGCCGGCGGCGAACAGGTCGAACTTGGAAATGAACACGCCACCGATGTCGAAGGGCTCGTCGGCGATGCCGAGATCGAGCCCGTGCACGTCGGTGCCCCACAGGGTCTGCGCCAGCCCTTCGATGAAGAAGGTCAGGCCGATGGTGGCCATGAACAGCGTGATCGGCGGCTGGTTGACCAAGGGCCGCAACACCACCCTCTCGATGGCGATGCCCATTGCCACCATGATCATCAGGGTCGCGACCAGCGCCAGCCAGAACGGCAGGCCCATTTTTTCCAGGCTGACGAAGGTGAGCGCGGCGAACAGCACCAGCGCCCCCTGCGAGAAGTTGAAGACGCCGGACGCCTTGTAGATCAGCACGAAGCCGAGCGCGACCAGCGAGTACATCACCCCGGCGAGCAGGCCGCCGACCAGTACTTCGATGAAGAATTCCATGTATGTCTCCTGCGGGTAGTCAGGACGTCAGGGCAGAGACAGGAACCGCGCACGGCCCGGAGCCGTTCGCGCCCTGTCCCGCGCCTGCTGCTTAGTGAGAGGTTCCCAGATAGGCCGCGATCACCGCCGGGGTCTGGCGCACTTCATCCGGGCTGCCGTCGCCGATCTTCTTGCCGTAGTCGAGCACCACCACGCGGTCGGAGATGTCCATCACCACGCCCATGTCGTGCTCGATCAGCACGATGGTGGTGCCGAAGGCGTCGTTGACGTCGAGGATGAAGCGGCACATGTCCTGCTTCTCCTCGACGTTCATGCCGGCCATCGGCTCGTCGAGCAGCAGGAGCCTGGGTTCGGCGGCCAGCGCGCGGCCCAGCTCGACCCGCTTTTGCAGGCCGTAGGGCAGGCGCCCCACCGGGGTCTTGCGGATGTGCTGGATCTCGAGGAAATCGATGATTTCCTCGACTTTCTTGCGCTGGCGGGTTTCCTCGCGCTGGGCGCGGCCCCAGTAGAGGGCCTGTTCGAGGAAGTTGGCCCGCATCATCAGGTTGCGCCCGGTCATGATGTTGTCCAGCACGCTCATCCCCTTGAACAGGGCGATGTTCTGGAAGGTGCGGGCGATGCCCTGACGGGCAGCCAGGTGCGGACGCATCTTGCTGCGGGTCTTGCCGCGATAGGTGACCTGGCCGACCTGCGGGTGGTAGACGCCGTTGATGACATTGAGCATCGAGCTCTTGCCGGCGCCGTTGGGGCCGATGATGGCGAGGATTTCGTGCTCGCGGACTTCGAGGCTGATGTCGGTCAGCGCCTTGACGCCGCCGAAGCTGAGCGAGATGTTCTCGACCTTCAGCATCACGTCGCCGATTTTGCGGTTGGGATTCATCGGTGGGTTCTCCTCAGGCCGCGACCGGGAAGCGGCGGGCGTCGCTGATGGCGAGATCGGCCTTGATGGTGCCGGTGCGGCCGTCCTCGAACTTGACCTGCGCCTCGATCGCGCAGCGATCGGCCGTGCCGTACAGCGCTTCGATCAGGGTGGCGTAGCGTTCGGCGATGAACTTGCGCCGGACCTTGCGGGTGCGGGTCAGTTCGCCGTCGTCGGCGTCGAGTTCCTTGTGCAGGATGAGGAAGCGGCCGATCTGCGAATGGCCCAGCCGCGGGTCGCGCGCCAGATCCTCGTTGACCTGTTCGATGCACTCCTTCACCAGCTCGTACACCGGCGTCTGGCCGGCCAGATCGGTGTAACCGGTGTAGGCCAGATTGCGCTTTTCGGCCCAGTTGCCGACGGCGGACAGGTCGATGTTGATGAAGGCGGTGGCATGCTCGCGCCCGTCGCCGAAGGCGACCACTTCCTTGATGTAGGGGAAGAACTTGAGCTTGTTTTCCAGGTACTTGGGCGCGAACAGAGTGCCGCAGGCCAGTTTGCCGACATCCTTGGCGCGGTCGATGATCTTGAGCTGGCCCGAGTCGTCGAAGAAGCCGGCGTCGCCGGTATGCACCCAGCCGGCCTCGTCGCGGGTTTCGGCCGTGGCGTCCGGCCGGTTCCAGTAGCTGTGGAACACGCCGGGACCGCGGAATAGCACCTCGCCGCTGTCGTTGAGCTTGACCTCGACGCCCGGCGCCGGCGTGCCGACGGTGTCGGACTTGACCGCGCCGTTGGGCTGCACGCAGACCATCACATAGGCTTCGGTCGAGCCGTACAGCTGCTTGATGTTGATGTTGAGCGCGCGGTAGAAGTCGAACAGCTCGGGGCCGATCGCTTCGCCGGCGGTGTAGGCGAGCTTGATGCGCGAAAAGCCGAGCACGTTCTTGACCGGGCCGTACACCAGCACGTTGCCGAGCTGGTAGCCGAGCCAGTCCCAGAACGGCACTTTCTTGCCGTCCACGATCTTGACCCCGACCTTGCGGGCGTGGGCCATGAAGTAGCGGAACAGCCAGCGCTTGACCGCGCCGGCGTCCTCCATGCGGATGGTGACCTGGGTCAGCAGGTTTTCGAACACGCGCGGCGGGGCGAAGTAGTAGGTCGGGCCGATCTCGCGCATGTCGTTCATCACCGTGTCGCTCGACTCGGGGCAGGACACGCAGAAGCCGGTGACCATCGACTGGGCGTAGGAGAACAGGTTGTCGCCCACCCAGGCCATCGGCAGGTAGGCCAGCACTTCCTCGCGGTCGCTCAGGCCTTCGAGCTCGGCGGCGTTGCGGGCGGTGACGATCATGCTGTGGTGGGTGTGCACCACGCCCTTGGGCGTGCCAGTGGTGCCGGAGGTGTACAGCATGATGGCCGGGTCGCCGCTTTACACCGCGTCGACCGCGCTGGTGAACAGCAGCGGGTGCTCGTGGTCGAACACCCGGCCCTGGCCGAGGATTTCGGCCATGTCGTGCAGGCTGGGGTCGGTGTAGTGGCGCAGGCCGCGCGGATCGTCGTAGATGATGTGCGAGAGGCTGGGGATGCGCTCCTTGATTTCCAGCAGCTTGTCGACCTGCTCCTGGTCTTCGACCACCGCGAAGGTGACCCCGGCGTCGTCCAGCACGAACACCATTTCTTCCGCGACCGAATCCTGGTACAGCGGCAGCGGGATGCCGCCCAGGCACTGCGCGGCGGCGATGGCCCAGTACAGCCGCGGCCGGTTGTCGCCGATGATGGCGAGCCGGTCGCCGCGCTGGAAGCCGCTGGCGGCCAGCCCGCAGGCCAGCGCGCGGACTTCGGCCGCGACCTCGGCCCAGCTCCAGCTCTGCCAGATGCCCAGATCCTTTTCGCGCATGGCCGGGCGGTCTGACCGCACTCGGGCGTGGTGCTGCAACAGCCGGGGGAAAGTGTCGAGCGCGGCCGGAACGTCCGGCCGCGCCTCTGCCTGCAATGCCTCGGGACTCGCCATACCTGGTGCCTCCTCCTCGTATTCATGTATGCGGGCCGCCCTCTGCGTGGCGTTGGCCCATCTTTACAACCTTCGATTTATTACCTTTACGTTAACGTCAATTTATACGGACCGTACACAAGCCTTTGCAACATGACAACATCTTTCGACGATGCGGTGCAGCATGCCACTCGCCACACCACATCCTCGAACAGCCGTCACTCAGGCGTACTGATAAAAGCCGCGCCCGCTCTTGCGCCCCAGGCGGCCAGCTGCCACCAGCTGCACCAGCAACGGGCACACCCGATACTTGCTGTCGCGGAACTCGCGGTGCAGCACATCCATAATCGCCACGCAGGTGTCCAACCCGATCAGGTCGGCCAGCGCCAGCGGCCCCATCGGGTGATTCATCCCCAGCTTCATGATCCCGTCCACGCCCGCCGCATCCGCCACCCCTTCATGCACGCAGAATGCTGCCTCGTTGATCATCGGCATCAACACCCGGTTGGACACGAAACCGGGCGCATCCCTGACCGTGACAGGAGTCTTGCCCAGCGCCTCCGCCAGCGCCACCGTGGTGTCGTGGACGGCATCGTCGGTCTGCAGCGCCCGGATCACCTCCACCAGCGGCATGACCGGCACCGGGTTCATGAAATGCATGCCGATCACCCGCTGCGGATTGACCACCCGCGCCGCCAGCTGCGTCAGCGAAATCGACGAGGTATTGGAAGCGACAATGGCGTCACCCCGCACTACCTCGCCGATCTCGGCCAGCAGACGCTCCTTCAGCCCGACATTCTCGCTGGCCGCCTCGATCACGATGTCGGCGCCGGCCAGCCCTCCCAGGTCGGACACCGTCTGCACCCGTGCCAGCACCGCGTCCGGGTCCAGCGCCGCCCCTTTGGCCACCAGCCGCAACAGGCTGGCCGCCATCGTGTCGAGCGCCTTCACCCCCTGCGCCGGACTGGCGTCGAAGAGGCTAACCGCCAGCCCCGCCTGCGCGCACACCTGCGCAATCCCGCCCCCCATCTGCCCCGCCCCCACCACGCCCACCGTCCTGATTTCCATCGCCTGCCTCCTTTTGGG
>JASLDQ010000308.1 GCA_030151505.1 Chromobacteriaceae bacterium | reverse complement strand
GCGAGAACCTGACCCGTTACCCGGTCATTCCCGTGTTCGTCAACGGCGCGGCCAAGCCGCTGCCGTCGTGTCGCCGATGATGAGGATGCGCTGGTCGCGGTTGGCGATGAAACGGCCGATGGCACGGCCCAGCTCCACCACGCGGCGACACGACGGCAGCGGCTTGGCCGCGCCATTGACGAACACGGGAATGACCGGGTAACGGGTCAGGTCCTCGCCGCACATCAGCACCAGCGGCTGGGTGAAACCGTGATCGACTGTCATGCGGTAGGAATAGGCCAGGTCGATGCCGTCGTTCATCACCGACTGCACCATGTCGAAGGCGGTGTCTTCCGGGATGTCGAGCGGGCCGCGGCCGATGCTCCAGTCCTCGGCGGCCCTGGCGCGCAGGCCGAGGCAGAACGGGGGCATCAGGTCGTAGAAGAAACCGTTGAAGTGGTCCGGCGCGAACAGCACGATCAGGTCGGGCCGGTAGGTCTCGATTTCACGGCCGAGCTGCTTGAATGTCTGGCGGGCCGCCTGATCGATTTCCGCCGGCGGCGGGCAAAAATCCATCAGGGGGGAGTGCGAGACGCACACGAGTTTGACAGGCATGGGAATTCCTCGACGCCTGCCGCAGGGGCAGGCGCTATAGCAACGGGGAAAGGCGGGAGAGAAGGCTTACAGGTCCAGCCCGCCGGCCACGTGGCGGATGCCGCGGATGCCCAGACCGGCATCGGCATTGATCATCACGCCGCTGAGGGTGCGGTTGTTGGCGCGCGAGGCCAGCATCACGAACGGACCGGTAAAATCCTCCGGCGATGGGAAGAACTGCAGCGGCAAAATGGCGGCGATGGCCTCGGGCGAACGCGTGTCCATGATGCGCTGCCCTTCCTGGCCCAGCGCGGCCGGGCCGCGCAGGTCGGACGCCATGCCGCAGGGGCCGACGCCGTTGACCCGCACCTTCGGCGCCAGTTCGTAGGCGAGCTGGCGGATCAGGCCGACCGCCGCGTGCTTGCTGGCGGTGTAGATCGGACCGCCGCCGCCCGGATAGAACGACGAATTGGACAGGGTGAAGATCATGCTGCCTTCGGACTTCACCAGCGCCGGGGCCGCGGCGCGGGCGCCGAGCAGGTAGCCCTTCACGTTGACGGCGAACAGCTCGTCGAAACCGGAGGCTAGCGCCTCCGGCTCCAGGCTGAGCAGCGAGGCCGCGTGATCCCAGATGCCGGCGTTGCCGACAAAGCAGTCGAGCTTGCCGAAGCGCGCCACCGTGTCGGCCACCGCGCGCTCGTTGTCGGCCGGGCGGGTCACGTCGCCCTGCACCGCCACCACGCGCTCGCCGAAGCGCTCGCGCAGCGCGGCGACCTTGTCGGCCGAGCGTTCCAGCACGCCGACGCTCGCGCCTTCGGCCAGAAAACGCTCGACCAGCGCCAGCCCGAGGCCGGAACCGCCGCCGGTGATGAGGGCGACTTCACCCGCGAGCCAGCTCATACCCCCACTCCTTCCGGCGCATCGACGAACACCATGTCGTCCACGATCCGGACCGGGTAGGTCTTGAGCGGGTCGGTGGCTGGCAGGCACAGGGCCTTGCCGGTCTTGAGGCAGAACTTGGCCGAGTGCAGCGGGCACTCCACCGTGCCGTCATCCTCGATATAGCCCTCGGACATCGACGCGTTGCCATGGCTGCACAGGTCGTCGAGCGCGAAGAATTCTCCGTTGATGTTGAACACGGCGACCGCCTTGGCATCGGCCCCCACCTTGACGGCTTCGCCTTCGGCGAGCGCGTCCACGCGGCAAACAGGGATAAGAGACATGGCTTAGAAGAAAATACTCAGGTTATGGGAGGTCAGCACGACCTGATCGAGCGAGATGTCGCGATGGCAGATCAGCCAGCTGTCGCCGTTGCGACGCACGCGGTCGAGGCGCTGCCCCACATAGGTGGTTTCGTCCTTTTCCTTCTGCGAGCGGTACAGCAGGTAGTTCAGGCGGACCTCGAACTCGTCCGGATTGTCGGTCGCGAACACGCTGATGTTGGTGATCAGGTGGCGGGTGCGCGACGGCGGCTCTTCTGCCCAGGCCATGCCGGTTTCAAGACGAGCCACGCGGCGTTCCAGCTGCAGCTTGTTGTCGTTAAAGATCCAGGTCGTGGCCGGGCCCTTGCCCTTGCGACGGTCGCGGGTCTGGGCATTGGTGTTGGTGCGCATCGTGTAGACGATGTCGTCCGACAGCAAGGCCAGCCACGGGCGGAACTGCCAGCCGTCCAGGCGGGCGGCTTCGTCGTACAGGAACTGGCTGATCTCGTGATGCAGCTCGAGGCTGACCAGCTGCGGCTTGGTGGTTTCGACAACGGCGTTCATTTCAGCACCTCCGCCTTGAAGGCATCGCTGCGGCGCTTGAGCTCGTCCCAGTCGTCCACGGTCAGCAGGTCGACCCAGCGGCGGTACAGCGCGCGGGCGGCGGTTTCCGAGAAGATGTAGTTGGTCACACCGGGCACGCCATCGGTGCGCAGTTTTTCGTTGCCCAACCCCATTTCCATGCACAGCTCGGACTGGCGGGCCTTGTAGCCGCGCAGCACCTTCTGCACTTCCACCCAGTTTTCCGAGTCGTCCTGCTCCAAGAGGCCGGCCGGGCCGAAGGCGCGGGTCGCGCTGCGTTCGAAGGCTTCCTTCACGTCGTCCGGGGCGTTCTTGTCGGTGATGCAGAAAGCCCAGACTTCGACCTGGTTCGGGCCGCGCGGATGCCAGACCCGCAGGGTGGCGGTGCCGTTGAGCCAGGACAGGGTCGGGAACAGGGTGTTGTGGCCGGCCAGACGCAGGGCGCGGATCTTGCCCAGGCGTTCTTCGGCTTCCGGATAGGTGTCACGGAAATACTTGGCCACCACGCCGTCCATCCACACGTTGGCGTCGGGTTTCTCGGTATAGAAAAAGCCGCTGCCGTGGCCGTCTTCGCCGAACTGCACGGCGTCCTTGGCATCTGCCCACACCGGGCGGGCGGTCTGGTCCTTGCCCAGCGGCGTGTCGCCGGCTTCGGTGTGTTGCAGCACCTGCACGGCCGAGGCGTGGGTGAACAACGCATGGTACTGGTCGCTGGCGAACTGCTCGGCCGGGAACTTCCAGTTGCAGTCGATAACCCACTTGTGAATGCCGCCGACGATTTCAGTGCCGCCGTCGCGGCGGTCGAGCACGCCGTCGAGGTACCAGGCCATGTGGCCCATGTGTTCTTCCAGCGACGGAGCGGATTCATCCCAGTTGCCGAACACCAACCCCTTGTAGCTGGTCACGCACGGCACTTCCACCAGCCCCCACTTTTCCTTGCAGATGCCGTTGCTGTAGGCCTTTTCCTCCAGCGGCACGCTGATCAGCTTGCCTGCGGTGTCGTAGGCCCAGCCGTGGTACGGACAGGTAAACGCCTTGGTGTTGCCGGAATCGGCGGCGCACACGCGCATGCTGCGGTGGCGGCACTGGTTGAGGAAGGCCTTGATGCCGCCGTCCTTCTGGCGGACGACGACGATGGGATCTTCGCCCATATAGGTATTGAAGAAATCACCGGCCTTGGGAATCAGGCTTTCGTGAGTCAGGAACAGCCAGCTGCGGCCGAAAATCTTTTCCAGCTCCAGCTGGTAAATATCGGGATCGGTATAGATCTCCGGAATAGCCCTACCCGTTTTAGGGTCAAACAAGGACTCGATATTCAGGTCTTTTAGCACTCTCCAGATCTCCTCTGTTTGGCGTGGACAGATTTTTGTTCGCCGAAGAATGCTTGCAATCCACCCTGTCGTGAAATATTTTATTCATACACAAATAATACATTTAGGAGATTAATAG
>JASLDQ010000299.1 GCA_030151505.1 Chromobacteriaceae bacterium | reverse complement strand
GGCCTCGCGGCCGTTGGCGACGATCAGCCCCTGCCCCGGCACGGTCCGCACCAGATGGTGGAACTGGGTTTCGATGGCGGCCAGATCGGCGAAGATGTCGGCATGGTCGAATTCGAGGTTGTTGAGCACGGCGGTACGCGGGCGGTAGTGGACGAACTTGCTGCGCTTGTCGAAAAAGGCGGTGTCGTACTCGTCGGCCTCGATCACGAAGAAGGGGCTCGCCCCGCCCGGCTCCTGCGCCGGCGCACCCGGCAGCCGCGCCGACACGCCGAAGTTTTCCGGAATGCCGCCGATCAGGAAACCCGGCGCCAGACCGCAGTCTTCCAGAATCCACGCCAGCATCGAGCTGGTGGTGGTCTTGCCGTGGGTGCCGGCCACCGCCAGCACCCACTTGTCGTGCAGCACGTTCTCCGCCAGCCACTGCGGCCCGGAGATGTAGGGTAGGCCGCGGTTCATGATTTCTTCCATCAGCGGCGTGCCGCGCTTGACCACGTTGCCGATCACGTAGATGTCCGGGTTGAGACGGGTCTGGTCGGCGTCGAAGCCCTGGATCAGCTCGATGCCGAGCGCCGTAAGCTGGGTCGACATCGGCGGATAGACGTTCTGGTCGCAGCCGGTGACGGTGTGGCCCGCCGCGCGGGCGATGGCGGCGATGCCGCCCATGAAGGTGCCGCAAATGCCGAGGATGTGGATGTGCATGATGGGAAACCGTGTGTGGATGCCGCCGGACGGCGGGAAGGGCCGCCCGGATCGCTGCATCCATATTCAAAAAATGGATTTGAAATTAAATATTGCTTACTTTTTGGAATTTAACATTCCCTCTAAGCTGGTCTTGCATCTCGCGGCAACAGGGCGGCGGGACACTGACCGGCAAGGAGGAAAAGATGCAGGCCTACATCGTTGGCGCCGACGCACTCGGCAACATACCGCAAGTGCTGGCCGGCTACGGCATCCGCATCGGCCACCACATTACCGGCCGCCAGCCTTCGCATCAACGCAGGCCGGCGGGCGTGCGCGGCATGGACCTCGTCATCCTGTTCACCGATTTTCTCGGCCATAACGTGATGCGCCATTACCGCGACGCCGCCCGCGACCAGAACATCCGCGTCATCGCCTGCCGCCGCTCGGTCGGCGCGCTGGCCCGCTCGCTCGACCAGCTCGCGTCGCCGGCCGGCGCGGTCACAGGTGGAAGAAAGTGAACGTCATCAGCGCGAACAGCGGCAGCAGGATCGCGCTCGACCACAGCATATAGCCGAAAAAGCTCGGCATCTTCACCCCGCGGCTTTCGGCGATGGCCTTGACCATGAAGTTGGGGGCGTTGCCGATATAGCTGTTGGCGCCCATGAACACCGCCCCCGCCGAAATCGCCAGCAGCGTGCTGGCCATCTCGCCCATCATGTGGACCGGCTCGCCGTGGGCGAGGTTGAAGAACACCAGATAGGTCGGCGCGTTGTCGAGGAAGCTCGACAGGATGCCGGTCATCCAGAAGTACATCCCGTCGACCGGCTGACCCGCCGCGTCGCTCACCAGCCGCACCAGCCCCGCCATCGCGCCGTCGCTGCCGGCGCGCAGGATGGCGATGGTCGGCGCCATCGCGATGAAGATGCCGGCGAACAGCTTGGCCACTTCCAGAATCGGGTCCCAGCTGAACTCATTGCCGGCGCGCACCGGCTTGGGGGTGAACTTGAGCGACACGCCGGCGATCAGCAGCATCAGCACGTCGCGCACCAGATTCTGCAGTTCCAGCTCGGTGCCCAGCACGGCGAAGGACACGCCCGGTTTCCACAGGCCGGACAGGAGCACCGCGCCGACCACCGCGGCCAGCAGCACGAAGTTGAACTTGCCGTAAATCCTGGTCGGGCGGTCCGGGGTCGGGTCGCGCGGCAAGAGCTCGTCCGGCTGGCGGAAGTAGTAGCTGTCGATCAGGTAGAACAGGCCCAGCAGCACCAGCGAAGCGAAGGCGACCGGGGCGGCCATGTGCTCGACCGTCCACATGAAGTCGATGCCCTTGAGGAAGCCGAGGAACAGCGGCGGATCGCCGATCGGAGTCAGCCCGCCGCCGATGTTGGCGACGAGAAAGATGAAGAACACCACCACGTGGACATTGTGGCGACGGTTGTCGTTGGCCTTGAGCAGCGGCCGGATGAACAGCATCGCCGCCCCGGTCGTGCCCATGATGCTGGCGCAGGCGGTGCCGAGCGCCAGAAGGCCGGTGTTGAGCCGGGCCGAGCCGTGCAGGTTGCCCATGATGAGGATGCCGCCGGACACGGTGTAGAGCGCGAACAGCAGGATGATGAACGGGATGTATTCGTCGATCAGCGCGTGCGCGATCACGCCGGCGGTGGCGCCGCCGCCGTGGGTGACGGCGAAGGGCAGCAGGAAGGCCAGCGCCCAGAAGGCGGCGACCTTGCCGAAATGGTGGTGCCAGAAGCGCGGCAGGAACAGCGGGAACAAGGCGATCGACAGCAGGATGCCGGCGAACGGGACGGCCCACGCGAGGCTCATGCTGGCGCCGTCCATGCCGGCGGCCATGGCGGCGCCGGGCAGCAGCGAGGTCAACAAGGTCAGGGCAAGCTTGGTCATTCGTAATCCATGGTGGCGGAACGGGCCGGGCCGGCCTGTTTCGTGGGGAAAGGCACCGGCGCGAAGGCGGTTTTGCCGCTGCCGCACCGGGCCGCGGCAGCGGTCACGGGGCGCCGGCATGAAGCGGGGCGGAAGAGGAATACACGGCCCGGCGCAGGTCGGGCGTGCCGGCGGCGGAAACGGACGCCGCCGGCCGGCTTCAGGCCTGGCTGCTCAGGCCGTGCCCTTCTGGATGAACTCGATCTTGTAGCCGTCCGGGTCTTCGACGAAGGCGATGACGGTGGTGCCGTGCTTCATCGGGCCGGCCTCGCGCGTGACCTTACCGCCACGGGCGCGGACCAGGTCGCAGGTCTTGGCGGCGTCGTCGACTTCGAGCGCGATGTGGCCGTAGCCGGTGCCCAGATCGTAGGACGGCGTGTCCCAGTTGTGGGTGAGCTCGATCACGGCGGTCTTGTCCTCGGTGTCGTAGCCGACGAAGGCCAGGGTAAAGCGGCCGTCCGGGTAGTCCTGGCGGCGCAGGAGCTTCATGCCGAGCACGTCGGTGTAAAAGGCGATGGAGCGGTCGAGCTGGCCGACGCGCAGCATGGTGTGTAGCAGTCGCATGGGGTTCTCCAGTGGACAGAAAGGCCGCCCGGATCGGACGGCCGGATGAATCAGGAGGCGGGCAGACCGTCGGCGCGCGACGGGTGCGCCTTGAGCCAGGCGTGGCCACGCTGCCAGTCCGGCATCAGCCGCGCCACTTCGGCCCAGAAGCGCGGCGAGTGGTTCATTTCGCGCAGGTGCGCCAGTTCGTGGGCGATCACGTAGTCGATGGCGAAATCCGGCGCGGCCATCAGCCGCCAGGAAAAGCTCAGCGTGCCGCGGGACGAACAGCTGCCCCAGCGCCGCCGCGCCGACGAAATACGCAGCCGGGCCGGCGGGCGCGACCACAGAGCGCGGAAGATTTCCAGCCGCTGCGGGATCAGCCGCACCGCCTCGCGCCGGCAATGACGCTCGAACAGCGCTTCGGCCAGCGCCCGGTCTGCCACGCCAGTGACGCGGCAGACGCCGTCGGCCAGCTCCACCTTCGGCCGCCCGCCGGCCAGCCACTCCAGCCGCCAGCACTCGCCGCGCCACCACACCTGCGGGAGGGCCGTGGCACGACGCGCGCGCAGGTCGGCAAAACGGGCCTGCTGGGCCGCAATCCAGCCGGCTTTTTGCAGCACGAAGGCTTCGATATGGGCACGCGCGAGCCGGAGCGGCGCGCGCGCCTCGATGCCGTGCTCGTCCACCCGCAGCGCCAGGGTCCTGCGCGCGGAGCGGACGACAGTCAGCTCGACCGCGCCGTCAGGCAGGCTGACGCGCCATACGGCGGGCACGGTCTTCGCTGCTGGCGAAGGGACCGACGCC
>JASLDQ010000214.1 GCA_030151505.1 Chromobacteriaceae bacterium | reverse complement strand
AGCCCAACGTCGAGGCGATCCAGCGCCAGGCCGCCACGATGGACTACGCCCAGCCGATCCAGATGGGGCACCCGGTCGCGTACGAGGCAGCCGAGCGGCTGGCCGAGATGGCGCCGCAGGGGCTCGACAAGGTGTTCTTCTGCAATTCCGGTTCCGAGGCTGCCGACACCGCGCTGAAGATCGCGCAGGCCTACCACCGCGTGCGCGGCGACGCGGCGCGGGTCAAGCTGATCGGGCGCGAACGCGGCTACCACGGCGTCAACTACGGCGGCGTGGCGGTCGGCGGCATTGCCGGCAACCGCAAGCATTTTCCGTCCACCCTCGGCGTGGTCGACCACCTGCGCCATCCGCTTGACATCGGCCGCAACGCCTTCAGCCAGGGCGAGCCGGAATTCGGCGCCGAACTGGCCGACGAACTGGAAAGCCGCATCGTCACCCTGCACGACGCCTCGACCATCGCCGCGGTGATCGTCGAGCCGATGCAAGGCTCGACCGGCGTGATCCTGCCGCCCAAGGGCTACCTCAAGCGCCTGCGCGAGATCTGCGACAAGCACGGTATCCTGTTGATCTTCGACGAGGTCATCACCGGCTTCGGCCGCCTCGGCGCGGACTGGGCCGCCAACAAGTTCGACGTGCTGCCCGACATCCTCACCTGCGCCAAGGGCCTGACCAACGGCGCGGTGCCGATGGGAGCGGTGCTGGTCAAGCCGGAAATCCACGACGCCTTCATGGCGGCCGCCGCCGACGGCGCCATCGAGTTCCCGCACGGCTACACCTATTCCGGCCACCCGCTGGCCGCCGCCGCCGCCATCGCCACGCTCGACCTCTACCGCCAGACCGGCCTGTTCGCCGAGGCCGCCGCCAAGGAAGCCGCCTTCGGCGCCGCCGCCCATGCGCTCAGGGGCACGCGCCACGTCAAGGACATCCGCAACCTCGGCATCGTCGCCGGCATCGAGCTGGACGCCCGTCCGGGCGCGGTCGGCGCGCGCGGCTACGAGGTCTTCCTCAAGTGCTGGGAAGCCGGCGTGATGGTCCGCTGCACCGGCGACGTGATCGCCGTGTCGCCGCCGCTGATCATCGAGCCGGCCCAGATCGAGCGCCTGTTCGCCACCATCGGCGAGGCGGTGGCATCCGTGGCCTGATCCGGCCGCGCCTTGCCTGCACGGTCGCCGTCGCGCTGGCCGTGCCGGTTTCCTGCCCTGTGTGCCTTCCGCCTGTCCGGCGCTGCCGCAACCATCGGTGCTGGTGGCGGGCGCTGACCACGGGGGGCTGGCCTTTACCTGTTTCTGTTTCTGCCCGACCGGTCGGCGTGGCCCGCCGTCCGGCTCCGGCCCATCATTCACGCGAGTAAGAAATCCATGACCCTGATCGAACACAGCATCAACGGCCGGCGCACCGCCGGCAGCGGCGAGCGCCGCGGCGACGTTTTCAACCCGGCCTGGGGCGAAGTCACCGCCCGGGTCTGCCTGGCCGACGCGGCCGACGTGGACGCGGCGGTGGCGGCGGCCCAGGCCGCCTTCCCTGCCTGGCGCGACACCTCGCCGCTCAAGCGCGCCCGGGTGATGTTCCGCTTCAAGGCGCTGGTGGAGGCGCGCCAGCAGGCGCTGGCCGAACTGATCTCGACCGAGCACGGCAAGACCGTGCCGGACGCGCTGGGCGAGATCACCCGCGGGCTGGAAGTCATCGAGTTCGCCTGCGGCATTCCGCAGCTGCTGAAGGGCGAGTTCACCGAGCAGGTCGGCTCCGGCATCGACAGCTATTCCACCCGCCAGCCGCTGGGCGTGGTGGCCGGCATCACCCCGTTCAACTTCCCGGCCATGGTGCCGCTGTGGATGATTCCGGTGGCCATTGCCTGCGGCAACACCTTCGTGCTCAAGCCAAGCGAGCGCGATCCGTCGGCGGCGCTGTTCCTCGCCGACCTGCTGCAGGAGGCCGGCCTGCCCGACGGCGTGTTCAACGTGCTGCACGGCGACAAGACGGCGGTGGACGGCCTCCTGACCCATCCGGACGTGCAGGCGGTCAGCTTCGTCGGCTCGACTCCGATCGCGCGCTACATCTACGAAACCGCCGCCCGCCACGGCAAGCGCGCGCAGGCGCTGGGCGGGGCCAAGAACCATCTGGTGGTGATGCCGGACGCCGACCTGGACGGCACGGTCGACGCGCTGATGGGGGCGGGCTTCGGTTCGGCCGGCGAGCGCTGCATGGCGATCTCGGTGGCTGTGGCGGTGGGCGACATCGCCGACGCGCTGGTGGCCAAGCTGGCCGCCCGCACCCGTACGCTCAAGGTCGGCGCCGGCAGCGATGCCAGCGCCGACATGGGCCCTCTGGTGACGCGCCAGCACCGTGACAAGGTGGCGGGTTATGTCGCGCAGGGCGTGGCCGAGGGGGCCGAGCTGGTGGTGGACGGCCGCGGCCTGGTGGTGCCGGGCTACGAAAATGGTTTCTTCCTCGGCGGCAGCCTGTTCGACCGCGTCACGCCGGACATGACGATCTACCGCGAGGAAATCTTCGGCCCGGTGCTGGCGGTGGTGCGGGTGCCGGACTTCGCCGCGGCGGTGGCGCTGATCAACGACCACGCCTACGGCAACGGCACGGCGGTGTTCACCCGCGACGGCGGCGTGGCGCGCGAATTCTGCCGCCAGATCCAGGTAGGGATGGTCGGCGTCAACGTGCCGATTCCGGTGCCGATGGCCTTCCACAGTTTCGGCGGCTGGAAGGAGTCGCTGTTCGGCGACCATCACATGCACGGACCGGAAGGCGTGCGTTTCTACACCCGGATGAAGACCGTCACCAGCCGCTGGCCGGAACGGCTGGAAGCCGAGTTCTCGATGCCGACGATGAAGTGATCAATCTGCCGGCGCGGGCGTGGCGGCACTGGCCGCCCGGTCGGAGGAAAAACGCGGGGACGACGACCGGTCGTCCCCGTTTTGCTGTCCACTGTCGGACAATCTCTTTCGGGAAATATGGCAAGTTGTTATCCTCAACGGCCGGCAATCCTCATGACGTCAGGGTTTCGTCGGAAATTTTTGCTCTTTCATGCACTCAATGGCGTCGATTGCGCGGACAACTCTCGGGATATCGGGGGCGCAAGGCGGGAAATCGCCGGTCAATTACAAAAGCATGAAAATGCTGCTAGGAGGGGAACTGGATGGCTACGCTCA
Source organism: Chromobacteriaceae bacterium (assembly GCA_030151505.1). Classification (GTDB taxonomy): domain Bacteria; phylum Pseudomonadota; class Gammaproteobacteria; order Burkholderiales; family Aquaspirillaceae; genus JASLDQ01. The sequence continues at coordinate 223 of JASLDQ010000214.1, read as the reverse complement.
AGATAAGAAGCAAATTGCTGTTGATGACCCTGATCGCGGTACTCGGTATCGCGGTCATCGGCTCCATCGCGCTGTACAGCCAGTACAACGCGATGATGCAGGACCGCATCGACAAGACCCGCAATCTGGTCGAGGTGATGACCGGCACCATCGCCTACTACGAGCAGCAGGCGGCCAGCGGGGCGATGACGGTGGAGCAGGCGCAGAAGCTGGCGCGCGAGGC
>JASLDQ010000153.1 GCA_030151505.1 Chromobacteriaceae bacterium | reverse complement strand
GCGGCTCGCCCGCCCTTCATCAAACCACCGGGAATTTTCCATGCCCCTCGAACTGCTCTCCAGCCAGAAAAGCTTCGGCGGCTGGCACCGGCGCTACCGCCATGCCTCCGGCACACTCCACTGCGACATGGTGTTCGCCGTCTACCTGCCGCCACAGGCCGAATCCGGCCCGGTGCCGGTGCTGTACTGGCTGTCGGGCCTGACCTGCACCGACGAGAACTTCATGCAGAAGGCCGGCGCGCACCGGCTGGCGGCCGAACTCGGCCTGGCCATCGTTGCGCCCGACACCAGCCCGCGCGGCGCCCATGTGCCGGGCGACCCGGACGGCGCCTGGGATTTCGGCCACGGCGCGGGTTTCTATGTCGACGCGAACCAGGCGCCGTGGAAGAAGCACTACCGGATGCACGACTACGTGGTGCACGAGCTGCCGGCGCTGGTCGAGGCGACCCAGCCGGTCAACGGCCGGCGCGGCATCGCCGGGCATTCGATGGGCGGCCACGGCGCGCTGGTGGCGGCATTGCGCCATCCCGGCCGCTACCGCTCGGTGTCGGCCTTCGCGCCGATCAGCCATCCGGCCGACTGTCCGTGGGGAAGAAAGGCATTCGGCCGCTATCTGGGCGAAGACGAAAACACGTGGAAGGAATGGGATGCCAGCGAGCTGCTGGCCACGGCGGATGCGGCGACGACACACCTGCCGCTGCTGGTCGATCAGGGCGAGGCCGACGGCTTTCTAGCCGAGCAGCTCAAGCCCGACGCGCTGGAACGCGCCGCCGCCCAAAGCGGCTGGCCGCTGACCCTGCGCCGCCAGCCCGGCTACGACCACAGCTACTACTTCATCGCCAGCTTCATCGATGACCACCTGCGTCACCACGCGGCGGCACTGCAGGCCGCATGAAGCGACAGGGCATGGCGGCGTCGCCCCACGGGCTAAGCACCGCCGATCCTGACCGGGCAATGCAGCCTGCGACGGCGGCATAGAAGGAACCGGGTCGTGCCGGACGCGACCAAGGGCAAGATAGCAGAAGAACGGGAGCGGGCCGGCGCGCGGCCGGCCCGTCAGCGGAATGCGACCGGAAGAGGAGGCCGACAGGCATGGCATGCCGGCGGCGCGGCCGGGAGCTCAGAACCAGCGGCGGCGCCAGAAGATCCAGCCCATCACCGCCACCGTCGTCAGCATGACGCCCCAGACGATGAAGTAGCCGTAGCGCCAGTGCAGCTCCGGCATGTTCTCGAAGTTCATCCCGTACACGCCGACGATGAAGGTCAGCGGCATGAACAGCGTGGCGATGACGGTGAGAAAGCGCATCTCGGTGTTGAGGCGGTTGGACTGGTTGGACATGTAGAGGTCGACCATGCCGGCGATCATGTCGCGCAACAGCTCCAGCGATTCGATGATCTGGGTGGCGTGGTCGTGCACGTCGCGCAGGTAGACCCGGGTGGCAGGCTGGATCAGGTCGAGGTCGCCGCGCTCCAGCGTGTTGACCGCCTCGCGCAGCGGCCACAGCGCCCGGCGCAGCAGCAGCGCGTTCATCTTGAGGGTGTGGATGCGCTTGATCACGTCCGGCTGCGGCCGCTCGGCCAGCAGGGCCTCGTCGAATTCCTCGGTCTGGTCGGCGAACACGTCGATGGTGTAGAAGTAATGGTCCACCACCGCGTCGATCAACGCGTAGGCCAGATAGTCCGCGCCCAGCTTGCGCCCCTGCCCCTTGCCGGCCCGCAGGCGCTCGCGCACCGGGGCAAACTTGCCGCTCGGCCGCTCCTGAAAGGACAGGACGAAATTCTGGCCCAGCACCAGCGTGATCTGGTCGCTGTTCATCTCGTCGGTTTTGGGGTCGTAGTCGAAAGTGCGGGTGACGATGAACAGGTAGTCGCCGTAGTCCTCGACCTTGGGGCGCTGGTCGGTGTTGGCGATGTCTTCCACCACCAGCGGATGCAGGCCGAAGCGGCGGCCGACTTCGGCCAGAATCTCGGTGTCGTGCAGGCCGTAGACATTGAGCCAGTAGACCTTGTCGCCCAACTGGTAGTGCCGGCTGTCCTCGATGCTGGCGAAGGTGTGCTCGGCGTAGCTGTCCACGCCGTACTCGATCAGCGTCAGAGACGGCCGGTCGGTATGGACCTGGCCGACATGGACCGGCTCGCCCGGCGGGCGGCCGATCTTGTCGGCACGGCTGCGGCGAGCCATGCCGAGTTTGCCGGCCTGGCGTTTAAGAGAGGACTTTCTTGTCGTCATGGTCGCGGATCGCCAGCTGGAAACCGATGCCCTTCCACTCGGCCGTTTCCTGCTTGAGGGCGCTGGCGGTCAGCGGATGGGCATCGAGCCAGTCGGTATCGAGTTGGAGAACGAAGGCCTTGCCGTCGGCGCGCAAGCCCAGATGCCGCGGCATTTCCACGTCGCGGCGGCTGCGGCAGAACAGCACGGCCAGGCGCAAGGCCAGGATGGAGTGCCAGGCCGAGTCCTCGCCGACCTGCACCACCATCTTGGTGAGCGAGCCGCGGTGGGCCAGGATCAGGCGGGCGATGTCCTTCTGTTCGCGGTTGGAAAAACCCGGCATGTCCGCGTTTTCGACGATGTAGGCCGAATGCTTGTGGTAGCCGGTGTGCGAGATGTCCAGGCCGATCTCGTGCAGGCGGGCCGCCCAGTCCAGCTGGCGCGCGGCGTCCGTGCCGGCCTCGCCGGCCAGCGCCAGGTAAAAGCGCGCAGCCATTTTCGCCACCCGCTGCGATTGCGACGGATCGACGTGGTAACGGCGCTTGAACTGGTTGACGGTGTCGGCGCGCAGCTCGCGCGCTTCCTGCCGCCCCAGCAGGTCGTACAGCACGCCGTCGCGCAGGGCGCCGAGGGTGACGTCCATCTGCTCGATGCCGAGTTCCTCGAACGCCGCCAGCATGATCGACAACCCGCCCGGCAGGACCGGGGCGCGGTCGGCGCGCAGGCCGTTCATGCGCACGTCCTTCATGTGGTTTTCCTTGAGCAGGTCGGCCTTGAGCTTTTCCATGCCTTCGCGGGTAATGCCGCGTTCGGAGTAGTCGTTCATTTCCAGAATGTCGCGCAGCGAGCGGGCAGTGCCCGAGGTGCCGATGGCCTGCTGCCATGTTTCTGGCTGGTAGTCGCCAGCGATGCGCTGGACCTGGTCGCGCGCGGCCAGCTCGGCCTCGCGGAAGTTGGAGCGGGTGAGCTTGCCGTCGCCGAAGAAGCGCAGGCTGTAGGTGACGCAGCCGAGGTTGAGGCTTTCGGTCTTGAGCGGCTTCATCCCGCTGCCGATGATGAATTCGGTCGAGCCGCCGCCGATGTCGATCACCAGCCGGCGCTCGTCGCTGACCGGCAGGCTGTGCGCGGCCCCCAGATAGATCAGGCGGGCTTCTTCGCGGCCGGCGATGATTTCGATCGGAAAGCCCAGCAGCGCCTCCGCCTTTTCGATGAACTGGGCCGCGTTCTTGGCTACCCGCAGGGTATTGGTGCCGACCACCCGGACGCGGTCGGGCTTGAAGCCGCGCAGGCGTTCGCCGAACTTGGCCAGACAGTCGAGCGCGCGGGTCTGGATCGCGTCGTCGAGCCGGTTGTCGGCGGTCAGTCCGCCGCCCAGCCGGACGGTGTCCTTGAGAGAATCGAGTGCGTAGAAGCTGTCTTCCATCACCCGGACGATCTGGAGGCGAAAACTGTTGGAGCCAAGGTCTACGGCGGCGAGGGTTTCAAACGGCTGGGTCATCGGCAGGCAACGGGCAGGCGGGCTCTCGCCCGGGGTGGTAGAAGGCGGCGGATGCACCGCCGCCGGCTGGATAAAGCAAAAAAGGCGGCACGAAGCCGCCTTGAGGCCGGGCTCAGAGTCCTTCGCGCTCGATGTCTTCGATCGAGGTGTGGCGGATGTCCTTGCCCTTGACCAGATACACGACGTACTCGGAGATGTTTTTCGAGTGGTCGCCGATGCGTTCGATCGCCTTGGTGATGAAGATGGTGTCGATCGACATGCTGATGGTGCGCGGGTCTTCCATCATGAAGGTGATCAGTTGGCGCAGGTTGGAGCTGAAGTCGTCGTCCAGCTGCATGTCCTGCCGCGCCACGTCGATCGCGCCCTGCACGTCGAGGCGGGCGAAGGCGTCGAGCGCGCGCCGCAGCATGCCGCGGGCGACTTCGGCCATCTTTTCGATTTCGCGGAAACGCGGCACGTTGACCCGCTCGTTGGCGAAAATGGTCAGGCCCATGCGGGCGATCTTCTGCGCCTCGTCGCCGATGCGCTCGAGATCGGTAACGATCTTGATGACGGTCATCACCATGCGCAGGTCGCTGGCGGCGGGCTGGCGGCGGGCGATGATGTACTGGCAATCCTCATCCAGCTTCACGTCCATGTCGTTGACCAGCACGTCGTCGCGCACCACCTGCTCGAGACGGGGAATGTCCCCCTCCATCAGCGCCTGGATCGCGCTGGTGATCTGCTGTTCGACCAGACCGCCCATTTGCAGTACGCGTGTGCGGATGGCTTCGAGTTCGGCGTCGAACTGCTTGGAAATATGTTCGCTTGGCATGTCATTGTCCAAATCGGGAAAACCGGGTCGTTCCCAGTTTACGGGGCTCTGTTTACCGTACCATGACAGATTTGGGCCGCGCCGGGAACTCCCGCGCCCGCCGGGGACGGTTTCCCGGGCGGGCGAGAGGGCATGGCCGAAACCCAGCCGCTTGATTTTGCAGCGCTTCTGGGTCGGCGCGGCCGTACGGACGGCTTACTGCAGGATCTGGACCGTGCCGTCGGCGCGGCCGAGCACCAGCACGTCGGCGCGGCGGCGGGCGAAGATGCCGCAGCAGACCACGCCGGCCATCACGCTGATGGTCTGCTCCATCTCGACCGGGGTCATGATCTCAAGGTCATGCACGTCGAGGATGATGTTGCCGTTGTCGGTGATGAAGTCCTGACGCCATTCGGGATGGCCGCCGAGCTTGACCAGCTTGCGCGCGACCAGGCTGCGCGCCATCGGGATCACCTCGACCGGCACCGGGAAGGCGCCGAGCTTTTGCACGAACTTGCTTTCGTCGGCGATGCAGATCACCTGCTTGGCCGCCGCGGCGACGATCTTCTCGCGCGTCAGCGCGCCGCCGCCGCCCTTGATCATGTGCATGTGGTGGTTAATCTCGTCGGCGCCGTCGACGTACACGGCCACCTCGTCCACCGAGTTGAGGTCGTAGACCGGAATGCCGCCGGCCTTCAGGCGGGCCGTGGTGGCATCGGAACTCGACACCGCGCCGTCGATGCGGCCCTTGATCTTGATCAGCTCATCGATGAAGTAGTTGACGGTAGAACCGGTGCCCACGCCGATGACGGCGTTCTCCGGCACGTACTGGATCGCTTTCTTGGCCGCAGCCTGCTTCATTTCTTCTTGGGTCATCGTGGCTTCTCCGATAAAAACCGGCGGAATTATCCCATAAGGCTCAAATGCCCGGCGGACGTTTTACCGTCCCCGCCCCTGCCAAGCAGCCCGGCCGCCGTCAGTACTTTTCCAGCAGGCAGACCGCATCGGCCGCAATGCCTTCGCCCCGGCCGAGATGGCCGAGCTTCTCGCTGGTCTTGGCCTTGACGTTGACGCAGTCGAGCGGCAGGTCGAGATCGGCGGCGATATTGGCGCGCATCGCATCGATGAAGGGCGCCAGCTTGGGCGCCTGCGCGATCACGGTCGAATCGATGTTGACCAGCCGGAACCCGGCCTGCCCCACCCGCTTCGCCGCTTCCCGCAACAGAACCCGGCTATCCGCGCCCTTGAAGTTTAGGTCGGTATCGGGAAAATGCCGGCCGATGTCGCCCAGCGCCGCGGCGCCGAACAGCGCATCGGTGATGGCATGCAGCAGCGCATCGGCATCCGAATGTCCTTTCAGGCCGCGCTCGTACGGAATCGTCACGCCCCCCAGAATCAGCGGCCGGCCTTCGACCAGCTGATGCACGTCCCAGCCCTGCCCGATACGTATATTCATTGCGTCTCTCCCTGCGCCGCCAGAATCGCCGCCGCCAGCGGCAAGTCATGCGGAAACGTAATTTTCAGATTCATCGCGTCGCCCGGCACCAGCCGCGGCGCCTGCCCCAGCCGCTCGATCGCGCTGGCCTCGTCGGTGATGCCGGCGTCCAGCCCGCCGGCCAGCGCCGCCTGCAACAAGCCGGCGCGGAACAGCTGCGGGGTCTGCGCCTGCCACAGCCCGTCGCGGCTGACCGTGGCGGCCACGCGCCCGTCGGCGTCGCCGCGCTTGAGCGTATCGGCCACCGGCACGGCCAGCAGGCCGCCGACAGGATCATCGGCCAGCGCTTCGATCAGCCGGGCCAGCACTGCGGGCGGCAGACAACAGCGGGCGGCATCGTGCACCATCACCCGGTCGTCCGGATGCAAACCCTCCGCCGCCAGTTCGGCCAGACCGTTGCGGACGCTCTCGGCCCGGCTGGCCCCGCCCACGCGGGCAAGCTGGAGACGCTCGAACGGCCAGTCGAAACTGGCAAACCATTCGTCCTCCGGTGAGATCACCAGCAGGATGCGGGCGATGCGCGGCTCGGCCGCCAGACGCGCCAGCGTGTGCCACAGCAGCGGCCGGCCGGCCAGTTCCAGATACTGCTTGGGCCGGTCCGCCCCCATGCGGCTGCCGCCGCCGGCGGCCGGCACGATGGCGAACAGGCGGCTCATGCCTGGGCCTCGTCCTGCGCCGGCTCGAAATCGCGCCACACGCACGGGCCGCCGGCCTTCTTGTCCAGCGTGGCCAGATAGTCGGCATGGGCGGCCAGCTCGGCCGCGTCGGCCGCCAGCACCACCAGCGGCTTGCGGCTGCCGAGCTTGAGTTCGCTGCCGCGTTCGCCGGCCGGCTCGATCGCCATTTCCAGGCTTTCCTGCCCGCGCGTCATCGCCAGGTAGACGTCGGAGAGCAGCGCGCAGTCGATCAGCGCGCCGTGCAGGGTCCGGTTGGAGCGGTCGACGTCGAAGCGGTCGCACACGGCATCAGTCTCGACATGCTCGAAGGCAAGCCGGTGTTCAAGGACGTGGCCCGCGACATCGCCGAATTCATCCGCGACGCC
>JASLDQ010000398.1 GCA_030151505.1 Chromobacteriaceae bacterium | reverse complement strand
TCCTCATCGCGGCTACTTGGCGTTAATTCCTGCAAGAGTTTCAGAAGTGCATTTCGCTGTACTTGGCCTGCCGTATTCAGATAACGGCGAAGTACGCGTTGCTTGCCAAAGCGTTTCAGGCTGGTCGCCAGGACTTTGTTGAGCTGGCCGAGCAACCTGTCCAGTTGGTGCTCATTCAAGTTGGCCTGCAAGGTCAGCAGCAACTGCTGTTCGGCTTGAGCCGATGGGGCCAGATGCGGTGCCAGACGCAGCAGCCACATCCTGCTGACTTCGGCATCACGCATGGCATTGGTTTCGTCCGCATAGCGCTTCAAACCGGCATCGATGCGCTTGAGTTTTGCCTTGTCCGGCAGACCTCTCTTGCAAGGTGCCAGCAAGCTGCGCAAGGAGCGAAGCGCAACCCGGAAGTCATGCAAAGCCTCCGAGTCATCAGAGGTCAGGAACCGGTTACGTGCACGGAGTACGTCATCGATGCACAAAGCAAACTGCTGACGTAGAGCCTTGCGGATCTTCTTCGGCATCTTGTTTCTCCTTGGAGCTGATCAAGCCACTGTACTGCGATCATGATGGCGATGCATCTCCCTCTATCAAGCCTGTGTGGGACGCTCAATGAATCGGAGAATCTGGCTGTGCCGTTTCATCGTGTCGCCAAGCCAGCCGTTCATTCATCCGTGGAATTTGAATCCGAAACTTTCATAACCGCCAAATCCTACGTTAGAACAAAGAACTTGCACCCTCCATCGGGCTTTGGCGCTAATATGCTTTTGTGCAAGAAAATCTCCGTACGAACTAACCGGGAGTAATAACGAACATGAGCATTGCCCAGAATGTGACCGAACTGATCGGCAATACCCCGCTGGTCAAAATCAATCGTCTGGCTGAAGGCACCGGCGCCACCATCCTGGCCAAGCTGGAGTTCTTCAATCCGGCACATAGTGTCAAGGATCGCATCGCGATTGCCATGATTGAAGCGGCTGAAGCCGCTGGCAAGATCGGTCCCGATACCATCATCCTCGAACCCACTTCAGGCAATACCGGCATCGGTCTGGCGATGGTCTGCGCTGCCCGTGGCTACAAACTCGCTATTGTCATGCCGGAAACGATGAGCAAGGAGCGTCGCATTCTGCTGCGTGCCTACGGTGCCGAGCTGATCCTGACGTCGGGTCCGGATGGCATGGGTGGGGCCATTGCCAAGGCGAACGAACTGGCGGCTGCTGATTCGCGCTATTTCATTCCGCAGCAGTTCGAGAACCCGGCCAACCCGGCGATCCACCGCAACACTACCGCCGAAGAAATCTGGCGCGATACCGATGGCCAGGTCGACATTTTTGTGTCCGGCGTAGGCACCGGCGGCACCATTACCGGGGTGGGCGAAGTGCTCAAGGCCCGCAAGCCAAGCGTGAAGATTGTGGCGGTCGAACCGGATGCCTCGCCGGTATTGTCCGGCGGTCCGAAAGGCCCGCACCCCATCCAGGGAATCGGGGCCGGCTTCGTCCCCAAAATCCTGAATACCGAAATCTACGACGAGATTATTCGGGTCAAGAATGACGATGCCTTTGCCACTGCCCGTGCCATGGCGGCTCAGGAAGGCCTGCTGGTCGGCATCTCGTCCGGCGCCGCGACCTGGGCTGCGATCGAACTGGCCAAACGGCCGGAAAATGCCGGCAAGACCATCGTCGTGATCATCCCTTCCTTCGGCGAGCGTTATTTGTCCACGCCGTTGTACGCCGATTTGGTCTGATTCAAAACTGGCCCGCAGGAATGCAAAAAGGCTCCGTTCAGGAGCCTTTTTGTATGGTTCGAGTACTTCGCTGATGGTTATCGGCCTTTGCCGGTCCCGTTGCCGATGACACCGCCGATAGCGGCTCCGCCCAAGGTACCCAGCGTACTGCCGTTGGTCAGGATGGATCCGGCGACACCACCGACGCCTGCCCCGATGGCAGTATTGCGTTGACGTTCATTCATGCCGGCGCAACCGGTCAGGGACGTTGCCAGGATGCCGGCCAGCAGAGTCAGTGTTACGGTCGATTTCATGGTCTCGCCTCATGGGTTGTTATTGAGTATGAGTCGGATTGTTGCCATCCGGTTCCGGATCGACAAGGATTCGAGTGTAAATAAACTTGTCCTGACCGGCGGCGCAAGGCTTTTAGCATGACTAGAACCCGAGAGTCTCCCGTTTCGGCTGCCCTCGTGGCATTTACAAATATTTACGCCTGATCCACGCCAGGCTTCGGTTTCTGACCGGGTTGCCGGCGGAATTGGCCCGGATTTTTTGACCCGGTCAGGCGCTGACGCACCGCCTGACCGGTCTTCGGAATGGACCATCTCGGACTCGAATGGTCGAGTGCTCATTTTGTCCGGGTTTTGCCACCGCGCCACGTCAACCGGCCGTCTCTCTTATGGCGTGGCAATGCACTGGAACCGGCAAATAGTGTATCCGCAATACCGCCGGCCACCAGATCAATCTACGATAAATGAGGATCGCCTGCGCCGGGAGAATGTCGGCTGCCGCATCATTTCCAGTCGATGCGGCAGACTGGCATGCATCTCGACCTTCGGTCGGCATTGCCCCGAGTCTTGTGCCACCTCCGTTTAATCGTATCTCGATGCATTTGCCTTCTGCGGGCAATGCAGAACGGAGCACAAGTTCTGTGCCGTCCGCTATTCAGGCGAGCCGGGCAAGAACATTCGACCAGAGTGACCGCTCCAGCGGCGGGCCGCCGCGCCGAGCTTGTCGATACGGAGAATGATCATGGACAAAATGGAGAAGAAGAGTTTCAAACATCCGGATGAAACCCGGGAGTTTCCGTTGGGCGTGCTGGAACTGGTATCGCTCGGCGGGATCACCTTCGGTCGTGCCACCCTCAAGCCCGGCTGGAAGTGGTCTACATCGGTGAAACCCATCGCCAACACCGACAGCTGCCAGGCGCCGCACCTGCAGTATCACGTCGCGGGTCGACTGCATGTCGTGATGGACGACGGCAGTGAAGCGGAATTTGGTCCCGGCGATGTCTCGAAACTGCCGCCGGGTCACGATGCCTGGGTCGTAGGGCAGGACGCGGTGGTCATCATTGATATAACGGGCATGGTGCATTACGCCGAAAAACACTGAATGACCGGACTTCTGTCCCGGTCTTGTCTGTATTTTCCTTTCCCCGTCGTGGCAACGCGGCGGGGATTTTGTTGGCCGATGCCCTCGGGCCCGTCCAAGCGGATAGGGCACATGAGCAAGGCTTGCTACACTGCTGCCTTTTATCCGCGCACAGCAGGGGAAAACCATGGAGCAGTTCGATAACGTCAGCGTGATCAAGAAAGCCAACGTCTATTTCGACGGCAAGTGTATTAGCCACAACATCATCCTTGCCGATGGCGTGAAGAAGTCGGTCGGCGTGATCCTGCCGGCCAGCCTCACCTTCAAGACCGGTGCTCCGGAAATCATGGAATTGCTGGCTGGCGAGTGCCGCGTCATGCTGGCGGGAGAGAGCGAAGCCAAGACCTACAAGGGCGGTGAGTCGTTCAAGGTGCCGGGTAATAGCAGCTTCCTGATCGAAGTGACCGATACCCTGCATTACGTCTGCCACTTTGGCTGATGATGCGCATTCTCGAAAAAAGCGGCCAAAGGCCGCTTTTTGCATCGCGCGCCCGCTCCCGCGCCATCAAGTGCCAGGCCCGCTAGCGCTTCGCTAACGGACTTTCAGCCGCCCGGCGATCTCGGCCACATGCCGTCCCTGGAACCGGGCAATTGCCAGCTCGTTTTCGCTGGGTTGCCTGGAGCCGTCGCCGCCGGCGATGGTCGAACTGCCGTAAGGACTGCCCCCGGTAATCTCGCTGAGGATCATCTGCCGCTGTTCCGAATACGGTACGCCGACAATCACCATGCCCTGATGCAGCAAGGTGGTATGGAAACTGAGCAGGGTGGATTCCTGCCCGCCGTGCTGGGTGGCCGTGCTGGTGAACACGCTGCCGACCTTGCCGATCAGCGCGCCCTTCACCCACAGGCCGCCGGTCTGGTCCAGAAAATTGCGCATCTGGGCACACATATTGCCGAAGCGTGTCGGCGTTCCGAAGATGATGGCGTCGGCCTCCGCCAGCTGTTCGGTCGTCGCCATCGGGATATTCGCAAAAGCCGCTTGCGCCGCCTTCGCGCCACTCTTCTCCAGCACTTCCTCGGGTACCAGCTCGGGCACGCGCCACAGCGAAACCTCGGTATCCGGCAGCTCGCGCGCACCCGCCGCGACAGCCTCGGCCATTCGGTGGATATGACCATACATGCTGTAGAACACCACTTGGACCTTCGTTGCCATAACGACACTCCTGTCTGATCGGATAGGTGGGCCGGCCGGACCTCCTCCATCTGTCTCGT
>JASLDQ010000395.1 GCA_030151505.1 Chromobacteriaceae bacterium | reverse complement strand
GAGTTCTACCTGACCACCGTGATCACGCTGGTGACCGGGACGATGTTCTTGATGTGGCTGGGTGAGCAGATCACTGAGCGCGGCATCGGCAACGGCATCTCGATGATCATCTGTGCGGGTATTGCTTCCGGCATTCCGTCTGCCATCGGCAAGACGCTGACGCTGACCTCGCAGGGCAGTCTGCCCATCCTGCTGGTCATTGCGCTGTTCGTCGGTGTTGTTGCGGTGACCTATCTCGTCGTGTTCGTCGAGCGTGGGCAGCGCAAAGTGCTGGTGAATTACGCCAAGCGCCAGGTCGGCAGCCGTGTCATGCAGGGCCAGAGCACACACCTGCCGCTCAAGCTCAACATGGCCGGCGTGATTCCGCCGATCTTTGCCTCGAGTATCATCCTGTTTCCGGCGACGGTCGTGGGGTGGTTCGGCAATACCGACGGTTTGGGCTGGCTCAAGTCGATCGGCAATGCACTGCATCCGGGGCAACCCGTGTATGTGCTGCTTTATGCGGCTGCGATCATCTTCTTCTGCTACTTCTATACGGCATTGGTTTTCAATCCGAAGGAAACGGCTGACAACCTGAAGAAGAGTGGTGCGTTCATTCCGGGTATTCGCCCGGGTGAGCAGACCTCGCGCTACATCGAGAAGATCATTCTGCGTCTGACGCTGATTGGTGCGATCTACATTGCGCTGGTTTGCCTGATGCCGGAGTTTCTGATCCTCAAGTGGAACGTGCCGTTCTACTTCGGGGGGACGTCTCTGCTGATCATCGTAGTCGTGACGATGGACTTCATGGCGCAAGTGCAGTCGTACATGATGTCTCATCAGTACGAAAGCCTGCTCAAGAAGGCCAACTTCAAGAACAGCGGCTTGATGTCCCGCTGAGTCACACCGGTTCAAGAAGAAGTCATGTCTAAAGAAGATACGATCCAGATGCAGGGCGAAGTCCTGGAAACGCTGCCCAACGCAACGTTCCGGGTCAAGCTAGAAAACGGACACGTGGTACTCGGCCACATTTCCGGCAAGATGCGGATGCACTATATCCGCATCCTGCCGGGTGACCGGGTAACGGTGGAATTGACGCCGTACGATCTGTCCCGCGCCCGCATTGTGTTCCGCGCCAAGTAAGCGCAAGCAATTTTGAAAGGAAAATCATGCGAGTTCAGCCTTCGGTCAAGAAGATCTGCCGCAACTGCAAGATCATCCGTCGCAACCGCGTTGTTCGCGTGATCTGCACGGATCCGCGACACAAGCAAAGGCAAGGCTAATTTTTTTGTTAGTCGCGCCTTTCGCGTGTAAAATCTGCAACTTTTCTCTTGGGGAAAATGTATGGCCCGTATCGCAGGGGTAAACATTCCTAACCATCAGCATACCTGGATCGGCCTCCAAGCCATCTACGGTGTCGGTGCAACTCGTGCCAAGGCTATTTGCGTGGCTGCCGGTGTCAACACCAGCACCAAGGTCAAAGACCTGACTGATGCGGAAATGGAAAAACTTCGTGACGAAGTGGCTAAGTTCACCGTTGAAGGTGATCTGCGTCGTGAACTCACGATGAATATCAAGCGCCTGATGGACTTGGGCAGCTATCGTGGCATGCGCCACCGCCGTGGCCTCCCGTGCCGCGGTCAGCGCACTCGCACCAATGCGCGTACCCGCAAGGGCCCGCGTAAGGCGATTGCAGGTAAGAAGTAACCGCTAAGGATTTGTAATGGCTAAAGCAAACACAGTCCGCGTACGCAAAAAAGTGAAGAAGAGCGTATCCGAAGGGATCGTTCACGTTCACGCGTCCTTTAATAACACCATCATCACCATCACCGATCGTCAAGGGAATGCACTTTCTTGGGCTACCTCCGGCGGTGCTGGTTTTAAAGGTTCGCGCAAAAGTACGCCTTTCGCAGCGCAGGTCGCTTCGGAAGCAGCTGGCAAAGTTGCCCAAGAATACGGTGTCAAGAATCTGGAAGTTCGCATCAAGGGCCCCGGTCCTGGCCGCGAGTCCGCAGTTCGTGCCCTGAACGCGCTGGGATTCAAGATCACCAGCATCTCCGACGTGACGCCGGTACCGCACAACGGTTGCCGCCCGCCGAAAAAACGTCGTATCTAAGGAGAGAGTGATTCATGGCACGTTATATTGGACCTAAATGTAAACTCGCCCGCCGCGAGGGTACTGACCTCTTCCTGAAGAGCGCCCGCCGCTCGATCGACAGCAAGTGCAAGCTGGACAGCCGTCCGGGCCAACATGGCGCAAAGCAGCCGCGCCTGTCCGAATACGGTACCCAACTGCGTGAAAAGCAAAAGATCCGCCGCATTTACGGCGTTCTGGAGCGTCAGTTCCGCAAGTATTTTGCCGAAGCCGCTCGTCGCAAGGGCTCCACTGGCGAAAACCTGCTGAAGATCTTGGAATCGCGTCTGGACAACGTCGTCTACCGCATCGGTCTGGGCTCGACCCGCGCCGAAGCACGCCAGCTCGTCAGCCACAAGGCCGTGACCGTCAATGGTCAGGTCGTGAACATCCCGTCGTACCAGGTCAAGGCCGGCGACGTGGTGAGCGTGCGCGAAAAGGCGAAGAAGCAGGTTCGTATCCAGGAAGCACTGGCTCTGGCCGAGCAAATCGGTTTCCCGAGCTGGGTTTCGGTTGATTCGAAGAAAATGGAAGGTGTGTTCAAGAGCACGCCTGAACGCTCCGAACTGTCTAGCGATATCAACGAACAACTGGTCGTTGAGTTCTACTCCAAGTAATCGCTAGCCAAAAGGGAACACTATGCAAAACAGCGCTTCGGAATTTCTCAAACCGCGTCTGATTGACGTGCAGCCGGTTTCCGCTACACAAGCCCGTGTCGCTATGGAACCGTTCGAGCGTGGCTATGCCTACACGCTGGGCAACGCGCTGCGCCGTATCCTGCTGTCTTCCATGCCCGGCTTTGCTCCGACCGAAGTGTCTATCGCTGGCGTTTTGCATGAGTACTCCGCGCTGGACGGGGTTCGGGAAGATGTCGTCGACATTCTCCTGAACCTCAAAGGCGTGGTGTTGAAACTGCATGGTCGAGACAGCGTCCTGCTCACCCTCAAAAAAGAGGGTGAAGGCGCGGTTCTGGCCAGCGATATCGATCTGCCGCATGACGTGGAAGTGGTCAACCCCGATCACGTCATCTGCCATTTGGCAGCCGGTGGCAAGATCGACATGGAGATCAAGGTCGAGAAGGGCCGTGGCTATCAACCCGCTCCGGTCCGGGTCAAGCAGGACGAGAACCGTCAAATCGGTACCGTGCTGCTGGATGCCTCGTTCAGCCCGGTTCGCCGTGTCAGCTTCGCCGTGGAAAGTGCTCGTGTGGAACAGCGCACCGACCTCGACCGGCTGGTGATGGACATCGAAACCAATGGCGTGATCGAGCCGGAAGAGGCCGTTCGTGCCGCTGCCCGCATCCTGATCGACCAACTGTCGATTTTTGCCGATCTCCAGGGCACTGCCGTCGAAGTGGTCGAAGAGCGTGCGCCGCAGGTCGATCCGATTCTGCTGCGCCCGGTGGACGATCTCGAACTGACCGTCCGCTCGGCCAACTGCCTCAAGGCGGAAAACATCTACTACATCGGCGATCTGATCCAGCGTACCGAAACCGAGCTTCTGAAAACGCCGAATCTCGGCCGCAAGTCGCTGAATGAGATCAAGGAAGTTCTCGCTTCCAAGGGCCTCACGCTCGGCATGAAGCTCGAGAACTGGCCGCCGGCAGGTCTCGAAAAACCGTAACGCTCGGTTTGTAGAAAAAGGACACCAACATGCGTCACCGTTTAGCTCATCGCAAACTTAATCGCACGTCGAGCCATCGTCTCGCGATGTTCCGCAACCTGGCCAACTCGCTGCTGAATCACGAAGTCATCGTGACCACGCTGCCGAAAGCCAAGGAGCTGCGTCGTATCGCTGAGCCGCTGATCACGCTGGGCAAGAAGCCTTCGCTGGCCAATCGCCGCCTTGCGTTCGACCGCACCCGCGACCGCGAAATCGTCGTCAAGCTGTTCGACGTTCTCGGCCCGCGCTACGCCAACCGCAACGGTGGTTACCTGCGCATCCTGAAGTACGGTTTCCGTCAGGGCGACAACGCCCCGATGGCACTGGTCGAGCTGGTCGACCGCCCGGACGTCGATGCTGCACCGGCAACCGAAGAAGCCGCTGCCTAAGCGTTACCTGCAAAGGTACAAAAAAGCCGACCTCGTGTCGGCTTTTTTGCGTCCGCGGTTTTCTTGAGGGGGTTACAGGTACAGGCTGCGGCCGCCGTCCACCGCCAGGATTTGGCCGGTGACGTAGCTGGCATCGAACAGCAGAAAGCCCACGGCGCGCGCCAGATCTTCCGGCTGGCCAATGCGCCCAAGCGGGATGGACGCCTCGATACGGGCGCGCTCCCGCCCGTCGAACACCGACTCTTCATCGGGCCACAGGTTCGTGCCAGGCGCCACGCCGTTCACCCGCACCGTGGGCGCGAGCTCCAGCGCCAGCGAGCGGATCAGTGACGCGTGGCCTGCTTTGGCGGCGTTGTAGACCAGATGCCCCGACAGCGGGCGTTCGACATGGATATCGACAATCCCCACAATCGCACCGCCGCTCTTGCGCAAATGGGGTGCCGCCGCCTGTGACAGCAGCATGGGCGCCTTGAGATTGCTGCCCATCATGTCGAGCCAGGCGGCCTCGCTAATACTGCCCAGCGGGGTCGG
>JASLDQ010000030.1 GCA_030151505.1 Chromobacteriaceae bacterium | reverse complement strand
GGCAACGGCACCAGACCGCTGGGCCGTCCGTGAGCCGCACCGGATGGGCGACGCGAACAGAAGCAAAAGGCCGGCTTAGCCGGCCATGGCTTCCGGGCTTTTTTCGCCCAGGAGGATCGACAGCATGCGTTCGGCCAGTTCGTCCACGCTCAGCGAGCCGTCGCGCTTGTACCACTGCACGCTCCACTGCAAGGCGCCCAGAATCATCAGGCGCAGCAGGCGGGTGTCCTTCTGGTAGACGATGCCGGCGGCGGCGGCTTCTTCCAGCGCGCCCTGCCACAGGGCTTCGTAGCGGTCGCGCAGCACGATCAGTCCCGGTTTTTGTTCGTCGGACAGGCTGCGCCATTCGTACAGCATCACTTCCAGCGCGGCCTGGTTCTCGCCCAGCAGCGAGTGCAGGTGGACATGGATCAGCGCCTCGACCTTGTCGCGCGGGGTGGCGGCGTTGCGGATGGCGGTGGCCAGCTGCTCGGTGGTGTTGGTGATGCCGAGCGCCATCACGGCGACCAGAATCTCTTCCTTGGTGCGGAAGTGGTAGAACAGGCTGCCGGACTGCAGTCCGACCGCGCTGCCGATGTCGCGCACGGTGGTGCGTTCATAGCCCTGGTCGCGGAACAGGCGGGCGGCAACGCGCACCAGTTCCGCCTTGCGGCTCTTGTTGTCTTCCGGGATGAGGGTCATGGTTGGTATCGAGCAATTGCTTGGTTTAATGCCGACCATACCATATCCGCTTCCAGCTTGTTCAGGCAATCCATGTGACCTAAAGGACAGGTGCGCTCGAAGCACGGGCTGCAATCGAGGTTGAGCGACACGATTTCGGCGTGGTCGGTCAGGGGCGGGGTGAAGTCGGGGCTGGAGCTGCCGTAGAGCGCCACCAACGGCCGGTTCAGCGCGGCGGCGATGTGCATCAGACCCGAATCGTTGCAGACCGCGACATGGGCCAGCGCCATCAGGTCGATGGCCTGGTCGAGCCGGGTGGTGCCGCACAGGTTGACGACTTCCGGAACCGAGCCGGCCAGCGTGGCGATCTCGTCGCCGATTTCGCGATCCTTGCCGGAGCCGAACAGCCACACCTGCATGCCGGCGGCAATGCAGCGCTGCGCCAGCGCGGCGAAGTGGCGGGCGGGCCAGCGCTTGGCCGGGCCGTATTCGGCGCCGGGGCAGAAAGCCACCACGGGCCTGGCGGGGTTCAGTCCCAATGCCTGGACCGCAGCGGCCTGCGAGGCCGGATCGATGCTCAGGCGCGGATAGGGGATCGGCTTCTTCGGCGCAACGCCGGCCGGTTCGGCCAGCGCGCAGAAGCGCTCGACCATGGCCGGCAGCTGTTTTTCGTCCAGTTCGCGCAGGTCGTTGAGCAGGCCGAAGCGCATCTCGCCGACGAAGCCGGTGCGGATCTTCGCGCCGGTGAAAAACGGGGTGATGGCCGACTTGAGCGAGTTCTGCAGCACGATGACCTGATCGAAGTGCTCGCCGGCCAGCTGGCGCCCCAGCCGGATGCGGTCGACGAGCCGCAGCTGGCCGTGGCCGAACGGGTTGAGGTGCGAGCGGGCGATTTCCGGCATCCGCGCCAGCAAGGGCAGGGTCCAGGCCGGCGCCAGCGCGTGCAGTTCCAGCCCCGGATGCCGCTCGTGCAGGCGGCGGTACAAAGGCTGCGCCATCACGGCGTCGCCGACCCAGGCGGGGGATGCGACCAGTATCTTCATAAGCAAAAAAGGTGCGGTTTTGGCCGCACCTCCCTGTGTTGATTCGATGAGTCCGGAATCAGTGATGACCGGTCGGCAGCGGGCCGGTCAGCTTGTACTCGGTACCGCAGTACGGGCATTTGGCGGTACCGGTCTTTTCCACCGGCAGGAATACGCGCGGATGCGAATTCCATTTGACCATGTCCGGGGTCGGACAGTGCAGCGGCAGGTCGGCGGCGGTGATTTCGATGAAACGGGCGCGGTTTTCTTTGAGTTCGGACATGAGGCGGTCGCTCGGTGATTATTTGACGAAGGTCAGCCAGTCGCGGCGGGAGGCGTCCTGGCCCTTGACGCAGGCAAAGTAGCGTTCCTGCAGTGCGGCGGTGATCGGACCGCGACGGCCTTCGCCGATCTGGCGGCCGTCCAGTTCGCGGATCGGGGTGATCTCGGCGGCGGTGCCGGTGAAGAAGGCTTCGTCGGCGCAGTACATTTCGTCGCGGGTGATGCGCTTCTCGATCAGCTGCAGGCCCATTTCGGCGGCCAGCTGACACACGGTGTCGCGGGTGATGCCTTCCAGCGCGCTGGTCAGGTCCGGCGTGTAGAGCTTGCCGCGGCGGACGATGAACACGTTCTCGCCCGAGCCTTCGGCCACATAGCCATCCACGTCCAGCAGCAGCGCCTCGTCGTAGCCGTCGCGGGTCGCTTCGGTGTTGGCGAGGATGGAATTCATGTAGTTGCCGTTGGCCTTGGCCTTGCACATCGTGATGTTGACGTGGTGGCGGCTGAACGAGCTGGTCTTGACCCGGATGCCCTTTTCCAGACCGTCTTCGCCCAGATAGGCGCCCCACGGCCAGGCGGCCACGATGATGTGCACGTCGCCGGCCGGCGGCGCCACGCCGAGCTTGCCCGAGCCGTAGAAGGCCATCGGGCGGAAGTAGCAGGACTTCAGCTTGTTGGCCTTGACCACGTCCAGGTGGGCCTGGTTGATCTCGTCCTTGCTGAACGGCATGTCGATGTTGTAGATGTGGGCCGAACGGAACAGGCGGTCGGTATGGTCTTGCAGGCGGAAGATGGCCGGGCCGTCGGCGGTTTCGTAGGCGCGCACCCCCTCGAAGACCCCGAGGCCGTAGTGCAGGGTGTGGGTCAGCACGTGGGTGGTGGCATCGCGCCAGTCAACCATCTTGCCGTCGTACCAGATAAAGCCATCGCGATCAGCCATCGACATCTTGCAGTTCTCCAGTGTGGGTTGCGCCGCTTGTCCCCGGCCCGCTGCGCGCGGGTCGGGAAAAGGGCGGTGTGTATTGGGTACTGCCGGCGATTATAGCGCCGTCTTGGGATGCCGACACGGGCGGCCGTTGCGGCCGCCCGTTCCGCGGAGCTGGCTCAGTCGGACAGGAAGCTGGCTTTTTCGCTCACCGCCGCATGCGTCTGCCCGGCCGGGCGCAGGATGAAGTGCAGCGGATGGCTGCCGCGCGCGAGGCCTTCGCCGGCCGCCTGCACCCGGGCGTACACCGTCGCGACCGCGTTCGGGCCGACGCTGATGGCCGGGTTGTCCATCGAAACCCGGACCTGCGGCAAGCCTTCCACTGCCAGCTCGAAGTGCTGCGCCGTCTCGGTCGCATTGATCACCCGCAGTTGGTAGCCGTTCTCCAGCCAGCCGTCGTCGGTTTCGCGCACGAGGAAGGCGCGGTCGCGCAGCACGTTGAGCTTGTACGGTGAGTGGTTGAGCAGGCCGGCGGTCATGCCGACGCCGATGCCGGCGAGCAGGACGGTATAGACCAGCACGCGCGGCCGCTTCCACAGCGGCCGGCCGGTGGCCTGGCCCTGCATCGCGTTCTGGGTCGAAAAGCGGATCAGGCCGCGCGGAGCGCCGATCTTGTCCATCACCGTGTCGCAGGCGTCGACGCAGGCGGCGCAGCCGATGCACTCGTACTGGAGGCCTTCGCGGATGTCGATGCCGACCGGGCACACCTGCACGCAGATGCCGCAGTCGACGCAACCGTCCTTGGCGGTGTTGCCGCCGGAACCCTTGCGCGGCTCGCCGCGGGCGGTGTCGTAGGACACGATCAGGGTATCGGGGTCGAACATCACGCACTGGAAGCGGGCGTAGGGGCACATGTACTTGCACACCTGCTCGCGCATCCAGCCGGCGTTGCCGTAGGTGGCGAAGCCGTAGAACAGCACCCAGAACGTTTCCCACGGGCCGGGCGTGAACGTAGCCAGCTCGTGGCCCAGCACGCGGATCGGCGTGAAATAGCCGACGAAGGTGAAGCCCGTCCACAGCGCGATCAGGCCCCAGGCCAGGTGCTTGGCGCCGCGCTTGGCCAGCTTTTCGCGCGTCCACGGCTGGCGGTCCAGG
>JASLDQ010000321.1 GCA_030151505.1 Chromobacteriaceae bacterium | reverse complement strand
GCCGAGGGCGGCGCGCATGCGCTGCCCTCGGCCTGATCCAGCTGCGCCAGCCGGAACTGGAAATCGACGGTGAAATGCAGGGCGACGCCGCGCTGGTCGAGCACATCCGCACCCAGGCGATGCCGGACACCACGCTCAAGGGCAGCGCCAACCTGCTGGTGATGCCGAACGTGGAAGCCGCCAACATCAGCTACAACCTGCTGCGCGTGTCGGCCGCCGACGGCGTGACCATCGGCCCGATCCTGATGGGTCTGTCGAAGTCGGTCCACATCGTGACGCCGATCTCGTCGGTCCGCCGCATCGTCAACATGGTGGCACTGGCCGCCGTGGGTGCGCAGACACAAGGCTGATCGTATTCCACTGGAATCGCGCCGGACTATACTGAGCGGGCAACCCTGAACGGGTTGCCCGTTTTGTTTGTGCGTCAGCCAAACGCACACACTGGAAGTGAACGGTGCGAGCAATGCCAGCCATCTTTCCGCGCTTTTTCCACTTGATTTCCGACCATCAGGAAAGCCTTTATGTCCACCGACTTCAACCCCAACGACCCTTTCGCCATGTTCCGCCAGTTCTGGCAAAACGCGGCCGCCACGCCGCAGGCGCAAGCCTTCCTGCCGCCGCTGACCGAAGCCGAAATCGAACGCAAACTGGCTGAACTGCGCGTGGTGGAAAACTGGCTGGCGATGAACCTCGGCATGCTGGCCACCCAGATTCAGACGCTGGAAATGCAGAAAGCCGGGCTGGCGGCGATGAAGCCCAAGGAGGGCTGAGGGAACGCAAGCCGATCCCGGCCGGGATGCTGCAGGCATGACGATGTTACAATGAGAAAATATCTCATTAACGTCATTGCCACATGCCAGCGCCCCGCCTCGACCACATCCCCCGCGACATCGCCGCCCTCGCCGACTACGAGCCTTACGCCCGCCAGCGCCTGGATGACAATGCCTGGGCCTACATCGCCGGCGGGGTGGCCGACGAACTGACCCTGAACGACAACCGCGCCGCCTTCGACCGCCACCGGCTGAACGGACGTGTCCTGCGCGATCTGCGCGGCGGACATACCCGTGTCCAATTGTTCGGGCAGGACTATGCCCATCCTATTCTGCTGGCACCGATCGCCCATCAGAAACTGGTCCATCCGGATGGCGAGCTGGCCACTGCTCTGGCTGCCGAAGTGGTGGAAGCCGCGATGGTGGTCAGCACGCTGGCCAGCACCCCGCTGGAAGCCATCGCCGGCGTCGGCCGGGCGCCGCTGTGGTTCCAGCTCTACGTCCAACCGGATCGCGGCTTCACCCGCCATCTGGTCGAGCGGGCCGAAGCAGCCGGCTACCGGGCTCTGGTGGTGACCGTGGACGCACCGGTCTGGGGCCTGCGCAACCGCGAACAACGGGCTGGCTTCACCCTGCCGGCCGGCATTTCCCCGGCCAACCTGTACCGCATGCCGGCGACCCCGATGCCACAGCTCGCCACCGGGCAAAGCATGGTATTCGACGGGCTGCTCGCCACGGCCGCCACCTGGGACGACATCGCCTGGCTGCGCGCCCAGACCCGCCTGCCCCTCATCCTCAAAGGCATCACCCACCCGGCCGACGCCCGCGAAGCGCTACGGCAGGGTGTGGACGGCCTCGTCGTGTCCAACCACGGCGGCCGCACGCTCGACACCCTGCCCGCCAGCCTCGACGCCTTGCCCCGCATCGCCGATGCCGTCGGCAGCGACCTCACTCTCCTGCTAGACAGCGGCATCCGTCGCGGCAGCGACATCGTCAAGGCACTGGCACTTGGCGCCCGAGCCGTCCTGCTCGGCCGCCCCTATCTGTACGGCCTTGCCACCGCCGGCCCACTGGGGGCCGCCCACGTCGTCAAGCTGTTGCGGGAAGAACTCGAAGTCACCATGGCTTTGTGCGGCTGCGCCACCTTGGCCGACATCACGCCCGACGTGTTGTTCTGACGGCGTCTAATCCCGGCAAACCTGTTCTGTTTGATATGTTGCAAACCCGCAACAAATGATAACAATTCTCACTAAATAATTACAGCTGCCGGTTTGACGTATTACCATCACGCCCTGTTCGCAATCGGGAATCATTCCCAACAAGATAGCCAGCCACCTGGAGACGACACCCAGACGTCATGCGGGAAGCCAGCCACAAAAGCCTATTGGCTCGAGCAAGCACATAACAACAATCTCAGGACAACTCCCACATGGCCCACATCTCCCGCCGCAAACATGTCACCCACCGGCAACCCCGCCTGACCGGCTCCGCAGCCCTCACCGCTCTCGCCATCGCTCTACCTGCTGCCGCGCTGGCCGAAGATCAGATCCTGCCGACCGTCGACGTCAACGCCGCCACTGCCAACGTGCCGTACAAGGCCGACAAGGCCATTTCCGACAAGTACACCGCCCCGCTGCTCGACACGCCCAAAACCGTCAGCGTCATCACCAAGGAAGTGCTCAAGGAAACCAATGCCACGACGCTGAAGGAAGCGCTGCGCACCACCTCCGGCATCACCTTCGGCATGGGCGAAGGCGGCAATCCGGAAGGCGACCGCCCGTTCATCCGCGGCTTCGACTCGCAGGCCAACACCTTCATCGACGGCTTGCGCGACCCGGGCTCGCAATCGCGCGACATGTTCGCGGTCGAAGCCATCAACGTCGTCAAGGGAGCCGATTCGGCCTTCAGCGGCGGCGGTGCCGTCGGCGGCAGCATCAACCTCGCCACCAAGCAGGCCAAACTCGACAACTTCGGCGAAGCCGACCTGACGCTGGGCACCGACAACTACCAGCGCGCCGCCATCGACATCAACCGCCAGCTCGGCGAAACCTCCGCCCTGCGCCTGAACGTGATGGGCCACAAGGGCGACGTCCCCGGCCGCGATCAAGTTGACTACAGGAACTGGGGCGCCGCCGCCTCGTTGGCCCTCGGCCTGGGCACCGCCACCCGCGCCACCATCGACTTCTATCATTTCCAGACCTCGGGCATGCCCGACTACGGCATTCCGTACAACAATCCAATCGCCAAGTACGCCACGGTGGCAGCCGGCACCGGCGGCTCGACCGCCACCAAGCCGCCGACCGTGGCGCCGACCCTCAACCCCAACGCCGCTCTCAACGGCGACGGTGGCCCGCTAAGCGTCAACCGCAGCAATTTCTACGGCCTGACCGCTCGCGACTTCCGTGATACCCAGGTCGACAGCGGCACGATCAAGCTCGAACACGACCTGAACGACCGCTTCACCGTGAGCAACGCCACCCGCTTCACCCGGTCGAGCAACGACTACATCGCCACCAATCCGGGCGACTCCAGCGCCAACATCGTCAACGGCAGCGCCACCCTGCCGCGCAGCGTGAAGAGCCGCAACTCCGCCAGCGACGCCTTCGTGAACGCCACCGACCTGCGCGGCAGCTTCGAGACCGGCGCCATCAAGCACAACATCGCCACCGGCATCGAGTTCGGCCGCAACGAGGTCGACACGCGCGCCTACACCGTCACCGGCACCTCGAACGCCAACATCCAGAACCCGAACCCGAACGATCCGTGGACCGGCACCGTGACCCGCGCCACGCAGGGCGCCAAGCTCACCACCGACACGGTCGGCCTCTATGCCTTCGACACGCTGACCCTGAGCCCGCAATGGCTGCTCAACCTCGGCCTGCGCTACGACAAGTTCGACACCAAACAGCGCGGCTACTCCACCGACGGCAGCGCCCCGACCACCGTCAACCTGGACAGCAGCGCCCACTTCTGGAGCTATCAGGCCGGCATCGTGTTCAAGCCAGCGGAGAACGGCAGCGTCTACCTCAACTACGCCACCGCGGCCAACCCGTCCGGCCTCTCCACCGGCGACGGAGCGGACGGCCTCTCCGCCACCAACAGGGATCTGGAGCCGGAAGAAGTCCGTAGCATCGAGCTGGGCACGAAGTGGAACGTGCTCGACAACAAGCTGGCGCTGAGCGCGGCCCTGTTCAACATCGAGAAGACCAACGCCAAGATCAACCTCGACGCCAATACCCTTGCCACCGCCGGCAAGCAGGTCATCAACGGCTTCGAGCTGGGCGCGGCCGGCGCGATCACGCCCAAGTGGAACGTGACCGCCAGCTACACCTTCATGGACAGCGAGCTGAAGGATGCGGGCCCGTCGTACTGGAGCGTGCGCGGCATCACTTGGAGCTACAACGAGAGCGCCTCGGGCAAGCGTTTCCCCAACACCCCGCGCGACAGCTTCAGCCTGTGGTCGACCTACGAGCTGCTGCCCAAGCTCAAGATCGGCGGCGGCGCCTACTATGTCGGCAAGCAGTACGGCAACACCACCAATACCAAGTGGATCCCGGCCTACTGGCGCTTCGACGCCATGGCCAGCTATGACGTGAGCAAGTCGCTCAGCCTGCGCCTGAACGTGCAGAATGTATTCGACAAGGTCTACTACGACCGCGCCTACACCACCCACATGGTGTCGGTGGCCTCGGCGCGGCAGGTCACGCTCAACGCCAACGTCAAGTTCTGATCGACTAGCTTGCCGCGTGACGCGGGCCTGGCCCGCATCAAACCGATCCCCGCCGTTTCCATGCACAATGGGAATGGCGGGGGTTTTCCCTGATTCCCCCGCGCAATCCGCTTGCGCATCCGGCCCGCCTGACCGGCCCGATGCGCAAGCGCTTTACGATACCCATTCCGCAAGGACGTACATCATGATGCTGCACATCCCGCAGTTGCTGAGCCAGGAGCAGGTCGCCCACTGCCGGCAGTTGCTCGCGCAGGCCCCGTGGACCGACGGCCTCGCCACCGCCGGCCTGCAGGCGGCGCAGATCAAGCGCAACCGCCAGATTCCCGAAGAGGCCCCGGAACTGCAGACCCTGCGCGCCATCGTGACCGAGGCGCTGATGCGCCACCCGCTGTTCTTCTCGGCCGCCCTGCCCCAGCGCATCCTGCCGCCCTTCTTCAACCGCTACGAGAACGGCGAAACCTACGGCAACCACATCGACAACGCCATCCGCCGCGCGCAAGGCAGCGCCAGTTTCCTGCGCACCGACGTGTCCACCACCGTGTTCTTTTCCAGCCCGGACGAATACGACGGCGGCGAGTTGATCGTGGAGGACACCTACGGCGAGCACGAGGTCAAGCTGCCGGCCGGCGACGCCATCGTCTACCCGTCCACCAGCCTGCACCGGGTCGAGCCGGTCACGCGCGGCGCGCGCATCAGCTCCTTCCTGTGGAGCCAGAGCATGGTCCGCGACGACTGGCGTCGCAGCATGCTGTTCGATCTGGACATGACCATCCAGTCGTTGCGCCAACAGGTCGGCGACAACCGCGATGTCGTCAACCTTACCGGCCACTATCACAACCTGCTGCGCCAATGGGCCGAGACCTGAGGCGGATCAAAACCTTCAAGCAGCTGGTTTTAAATGATTTTTCACCCCGTCGAATGCATCGTCCGCGTGAATGGCCCTTGGTCGCGAGACCGTGGGATGCGGCACCGGGTTTGCCATTTTGTGCCGGCCGTGCAGCGAAAGAACCACTGCGCGATGCGTACAACGGCCTTGATGGCCTGCGCGTGATCCGCGTCGCCGGCCCCGGCCAGCCGGCGGCGTTAAAAGGCCGGCACGCCGCAAGACGCAACAAGACGGAAGGCCGGCCCGCAAGCCCTGCGGGGCCGGCGGCGCATTCTGTTAAAATGCGCCGATGAACGTCCCCCGCTTTATCCATCTCCGCCAGCATTCCGAATTTTCCGTCACCGACGGCATCGTGCGACTGGACGACGCCGTCAAGCGCGCCGCGGCCGACCGCATGCCGGCGCTCGGCATTTCCGACCTGATGAACCTGTTCGGTCTGGTCAAATTCTTCAAAACCTGCCAAGGCAAGGGCGTCAAACCGGTTTTCGGGGTGGACGTCTGGCTGGAGAACGACGCCGACCGCGACCAGCCCTTCCGGCTGCTGCTGATCGCCAAGAACCGCGACGGCTACCACCGCCTGTGCGAGCTGCTGACCGACGCCTACCGCCAGAACCAGTACCGCGGCCGCGCCGAGCTCAAGCGCGCCTGGCTTGAAAACGCCGACAACACCAACCTGATCCTCTTGTCCGGCGCGCACATGGGCGATGTCGGCCAGGCGCTGCTGGGCGGCAATCTGGACCTGGCCCGCGCCCATGCCGACTACTGGGCTCGGCTCTTCCCCGGCAGCTTCTATCTGGAAATCCAGCGCACCGGACAGGCCGAGATCGAAACCTGCCTTGAGCGAACCCTGTGGCTGGCGGGCGAAACCGCCCTGCCCGTGGTCGCCACCCATCCGATCCAGTTTCTCGACCGCGATGACTTCAAGGCGCACGAGGCACGCGTATGCATCGCCGAAGGCCAGATACTCGGCGACGCCCGCCGCCCGCGCCGCTTCACCGAAGAGCAGTATTTCAAGACCACCGAAGAGATGGTCGAACTGTTCGCCGACATCCCCGAAGCCCTGGCCAACTCGGTTGAAATCGCCCGCCGCTGCAACGTCACCATCCAGCTTGGCAAAAACTACCTGCCGGACTTCCCCACGCCGGCCGGCATGACGCTGGACGATTACCTGATCCACCAGGCCCGCGAAGGCCTGGAGGTGCGACTGGCGCAGCTCTACCCGGACGAAGCCCAGCGCGATGCCGAGCGGCCGCGCTATCTGGAGCGGCTCAAGTTCGAGACCGACACCATCGTGCAGATGGGCTTTCCCGGCTACTTCCTGATCGTGGCCGACTTCATCGTCTGGGCCAAGCACAACGGCTGCCCGGTGGGGCCGGGCCGGGGCTCGGGCGCCGGCAGCCTGGTCGCCTACAGCCTCGGCATCACCGACATCGACCCGACCGCCTACGCGCTGCTGTTCGAGCGCTTCCTCAACCCGGAACGGGTGTCGATGCCCGACTTCGACATCGACTTCTGCCAGGACAACCGCTGGCGGGTGATCGAATACGTGCGCGAGAAATACGGCGCCGACGCGGTCAGCCAGATCGCCACCTTCGGCACCATGGCCTCCAAGGCGGTGGTGCGCGACGTCGGCCGCGTGCTGGATCTGCCTTACATGTTCTGCGATGGCCTCTCGAAGATGATCCCGGCGGCCCCCGGCAAGCACTTTTCGCTGGACGACGCGGTAGCGATGGAGCCGGCACTGAAGGAGCGGGTCGAAAACGAGGAGGAAGTGCGCGAACTGTGGGCGCTGGCGAAAAAGCTGGAGGGACTGACCCGCAATATCGGCATGCACGCCGGCGGCGTCTTGATCGCGCCGGGCAAGATCACCGACTTCTGCCCGATGTACCTGGCCAGCGGCGAGGACGCGAGCCCGGTCAGCCAGTACGACAAGGACGACGTCGAGCAGGTCGGGCTGGTGAAGTTCGACTTTCTCGGCCTGCGCAACCTGACCATCATCGATCTGGCGGTCAACTA
>JASLDQ010000144.1 GCA_030151505.1 Chromobacteriaceae bacterium | reverse complement strand
TGTCATCGACGTTCTCCGGAAGGATAAGCGTGGTTGTCACATTGCCGCCGGCAACCTCGTCCGGTCGCGCCACCGGCAGGGCCGCGGGGACATCGGACCGGGGCACAGAATGCCGGCGGCGTCAGAACGAAGCGTGGCGAGGAACGTGACGGGCACACTCCCATCGCCCTTGCGTGCCGCCCATGGTCGGCGGCGCGCGGCCGTCTTTACAGCAGCTTGCCCGGGTTCATCAGGTTGTCCGGGTCCAGCGCCGCCTTCAGCGTGCGCATCAGCATGTGGGTGGTCGGGTCCTGATAGCGCGCCAGCCAGTGGCGGCGCAGCTGACCGACCCCGTGCTCGGCCGACAGGGTGCCGTCGAGCTGGTAGGCGGTGTCGTAGACGATGGCGTTGACGGCATGCTCGTCGGCCAGCAGCTCGACATTGCCCGGCCGGGTGTAGCTGACGTTGTAGTGCAGGTTGCCGTCGCCCAGGTGACCGAAGGTGACGATGCGGCAGCCGGGAAAGGCGGCGGTGAGGCGTTCGGCGGCCAGATCGAGAAAGCACGGAATCCTGGACACCGGCAGCGCGATGTCGTGCTTGAGGCTGACGCCGTCGCGCCGCTGCGCCTCCGAGATGTCCTCGCGCAGCCCCCACAGTTCCTCGCGCTGGCTGTCCGACTGCGCCAGCACGGCATCGGCCAGATCGTCGCGGCCGGCGAACCACGCGGTCAGGCGCGCATCCAGCTCGGCGTTGTCGCCGCCGTCGGCCAGCTCGAACAGCACGGTCCACGGTGCGCAGAACGGCAGGCGCACGTTCTCCATGTGCCGTTCGACCAGCTCCATGCACAGGCCGGAAATCAGCTCGAACGCGACCAGCCGGTCGTCGAACACCGCCTGCAGCGCGCGCAGCAGCCTGACCGCCGCCTGCGGGTCGGTCACCGCCACCATCGCAGTCGAGCGCGCGGTCGGCAGCGGATAGAGCTTGAGGGTGGCGGCGGTGATGACTCCGAGCGTGCCTTCGGCACCGATGAAGAGCTGCTTGACGTCGTAGCCGCTGTTGTTCTTGCGCAGGCCCTTGAGCTGGTGCACCACCGAGCCGTCCGGCAGCACCACCTCCAGCCCCAGCGTCAGCTCGCGCATGTTGCCGTAGCGCAGCACCGCCAGCCCGCCGGCGTTGGACGACAGGTTGCCGCCGATCTGGCAGCTGCCCTCGCTGGCGAGGCTGAGCGGGAACAGCCGTCCGGCCGCGACCGCCGCCCCCTGCACGTCGGCCAGCACCGCGCCGGCCTCGCAGGTCAGCGTGTCGTTGTCGGTGTCGACCTCGACGATCCGGTTCATCCGCTTCAGCGCCAGCACCACCTCGCGCCCGCTCGCGTCCGGCGTGGCGCCGCCGACCAGACCGGTATTGCCGCCCTGCGGCACCACCGCGATATTGTGGTCGCGGCACAGCTGCATCACCGCGGCGACCTCGGCGGTCGAGCCCGGCAGCACCACCGCGCGCGGCTGGCCGTGGTAACGGCCGCGCCAGTCGGTGACGAAGGGCGCGGTGTCGGCCGGGGCGGTCAGGACGTTGGCGCCGCCGACGATGGCGGCGAGGCGGGTGGTGATGTCGCTCATGTCATTTCTGCCAGTAAGTTTTGACGTTGACGAATTCGTATAGCCCAAACTCGGACAGTTCGCGCCCGTAGCCGGATGCCTTCACCCCGCCGAAGGGCAGGCGCAGGTCGGAACTGGTGTGGCGGTTGATGAAGACGCTGCCGGCGTCGATGTCGCGCGCGAGCCGTTCGGCTCGGCCGACGTCGGCGCTGTAGATCGCCGCGCCGAGCCCGAACGGCGTGGCATTGGCCAGCCGCACCGCATCCGCCTCGTCGTCGGCGCGCAGGATGGTCGCCACCGGACCGAATACTTCTTCATGGCACACCCGCGCGCTTTCCGGCACCTGGTCGAGCACGGTGGCCGGGTAGAAAAAGCCCGGGCCTTCCGGCAGCTCGCCGCCGCACAGCACGCGCGCGCCCTGCGAGCGGGCGTCGAGCACCTGGCGGTGCAGGGCTTCGCGCAGGTCGGCGCGATGCAGCGGCGCGAGCGTGGTGGCCGGGTCATGCGGATCGCCACCGCGCAGCTGGCGCGCCTCCGCCACGAAGGCCTCGATGAAGGCATCGGCCACTTCCGGCACCACGATCATGCGCTTGGCGGCGTTGCAGGACTGGCCGGCATCGCGAAAGCGCGAGTGCGCCGCCTCGCTGGCGGCTTGCTGGATGTCGGCGTCGCGCAGCACGATGAACGGGTTGCTGCCGCCGAGCTCCAGCACGGTTTTCTTGATGTGGCGGCCGGCCAGTTCGGCAATGCGGCGGCCGGTCTGGGTCGAGCCGGTGAAGGCGACCGCGTCGGACGCGGCCATGGCGCTTTCGACCTGGGCCGGGGTGATCCACGCCAGCTCGAAGGCGGCAATGCCGGCGGCAGACGCCAGTTCCAGCAAACGGGCGCTGGTCTGCGGCACGGTCGGCGCCGGCTTGACCAGACAGGCATTGCCGGCCGCCAGCGCCGGCACGGCGAAGCGCAGCGCCTGCCACACCGGGTAGTTCCACGGCATGATGGCGAACACGATGCCGAGCGGCTCGAAGCTGACGCCAGACTTGCTGGCGGTGGTCGGAATGGCCTGCGGCTTGAGCAGCTGCGGTGCAAGGTCGGCGTAGTAGTGGCACAGCCGCGCGGTCTTGTCGATTTCGGCGCGGGATTCGGCCAGCAGCTTGCCGACTTCCAGCGTGATGAGCGGGGCGAGATGGTCGATGTCGGCGGCGATGGCGTCGCCGAAGCGGCGCAGGCTGGCGGCGCGCTCGGCCGCGTCAAGCCGGCTCCAGTCGCGCTGGGCCGCGCGCAGGCGGGTCAGGGTACGGTCTAGCTGGGCGTCGTTCCAGGCGGCACGTTCGAACACGATGGCGCCGTCGGCCGGGTTGCAGGTGTAGAAATCCATTCGGAGTCGATCTGGCCGGAAAAGAAAAAACCGCCTGGGCGGCGGTTTTTCGGGTGACAAGGGCAATCCCGCTTGGGACGGGTTGCCCGGACATTACGCCGGGCGGGGCGTGAGCTCAGGCTTCACGCCGGTCGTCAGGTAGTCTAGCAACTCGCGTGCGCTGCGGATAGCGCTGCCGAACGGCAGAGATTCCGAGCCGCGGAAGAACAGGCCCTTGGACACTTCGCCGCGGAAGGCGGCCGACAGCTTGAGGTCGATGCAGAACTGGCCGACCTTGGACAGGCC
>JASLDQ010000085.1 GCA_030151505.1 Chromobacteriaceae bacterium | reverse complement strand
ACCGAGGGCGGGCTGGACGTGATCCGCTATTTCGACACCATCCGCGACTACACCCGCGAGATGCAGGCGCGCGGCATCCGCGTGTCCCTGTTCATCGACCCGGACGACGAACAGATCCGCGCGGCGCACGATGCCGGCGCGACGGTGATCGAGCTGCATACCGGCCGTTACGCCGAAGCGGACTACACCGAGGCGCAGGCCGACGAGCTGTCCCGCATCCGTCACGCCGCCATCCTCGGCAGCGGCTTCGGCATGGTGGTCAACGCCGGCCACGGCCTCAACTACCACAATGTCAAACCGGTGGCGGCCATCCGCGAGATCGCCGAGCTCAACATCGGCCACGCCATCGTCGCCCAGGCGCTGATGAGCGGCTTTGGTCCGGCAGTGCGCGAGATGAAGACGCTGATGATCGACGGACGCCGCGCAGCGTGATCTACGGCATCGGCACCGATCTGGTCGAGATCGAGCGCGTGCACAGGATGCACGAGCGCCACGGCGAGCGACTGGCGCGGCGGATGCTGGCACCGGACGAATGGGCCGGCTATGCCGCCAGCACCGATCCGGTGCGGCTCCTGGCCAAGCGCTTCGCGGTCAAGGAAGCCTTTTCCAAGGCCGCCGGCACCGGCGTGCGCCATCCGGTCAGCCTCACCCAGATCGGCGTTGCACATGACGAACTGGGCAAGCCGGTGCTGGTGTTCGGTGCCGAGCTGGCCGTCTGGCTGGCCGAGCGCGGCATCGTCCGCAGCCATCTGTCGATCAGCGACGAGCGCAGCGTGTGCTCCGCTTTCGTGGTGCTGGAAACGGAATAGGGCAGGGGCGCCACCGAGCGGTGATTGCCGCCCGCGCGCGCCACATGGTTTGCCTCTTCGTGCTCTGGCAGCGCTTCGCTTTTCTTGTCCGACCTTGGCGTACTGGCGGGCGGCACATCCCGCCTGCGCCGTCTCCGCTTCGTCGCCTGACAGCGGGATGAAGTGCAAGCTGGCCAGGGTTTACTATTCACCATTCATCCACTTTCTCATTCGACTATGACCCTCCAACTTCCCCGCGGCCCGGTGATGGTCGACATCGCCGGCACCAAACTTACCGACACCGAGCGCACGCGCCTGTCCCATCCGCTGGTTGGCGCCGTCATTCTGTTCCGCCGCAACTTCCAGTCGGTCGAGCAACTGCGCGCCTTGACCGCCGAGATTCAGGCGCTGCGCAGCCCGCATCTGCTAATCGCGGTCGATCACGAAGGCGGCCGGGTGCAGCGCTTTCTCGACGGCTTCACCCGCCTGCCACCGATGCAGGTGCTGGGCGAAATCTGGGCGCGTTCGCCCGACGAGGCCCGTGCCACCGCCGAGACCGTCGGCTACGTGCTAGCCGGCGAATTGCGTGCCAGCGGCATCGACCTGAGCTTCACCCCGGTGCTGGACCTCGACCACGGCCAGTGCGCGGTGATCGGCAACCGGGCTTTCCACCGCGATCCGGCCGTCGTGGCCGAGCTGGCCGCCGCCCTGACGCGCGGCCTGCAACGCGGCGGCATGATCGCCTGCGGCAAGCACTTCCCCGGCCACGGCTTCGTCGAGGGCGACTCGCATCACGTGATTCCGGTCGACCACCGCGACTACGCCGCGCTGGAGCGGGACGACCTGATTCCCTTCGGCCGCCTGGCACAGGCCGGCATGGCGGCGGTGATGCCGGCGCACGTGGTGTACGACCGAATCGACCCGCAGCCGGCCGGCTTCTCGCCGTTCTGGCTCAAGACCGTCCTGCGTGAACGCCTTGGCTTTGCCGGCACCATTTTCAGCGACGACCTGTGCATGGAAGGCGCCGCCGGCGCCGGCGACATCGTGGCGCGCGCGCAGGCTGCGCTCGAAGCCGGCTGCGATATGGCGCTGGTGTGCAACCGTCCCGATCTGGCCGACGAACTGCTGGCTCGGCTGGTCTATACCGCCCCGGCCGAGCTGGCCGAGCGGCTGGAACGGATGGCTGGTCACGGCAGCCGCACCGCCTGGCAGGCGACGCTGGGCTGCGCCGAGTTCCAGGCCGCGCAGGCGCAGGTCGCTGCCTTGGGGCTGCCGCCGCAGGCACTCGCCGGTCCGGCAGTGGGGGAGGCCGCATGATGATTACTTCTTCTCTGGATGACAGCGTGGACAAGATTTACTACGAAGACTGCGAACCGGGGCTGATTGTCCGGGCCGGTTCGATCACCCTGTCCGAGGCCGACATCATCGACTTCGCCGGGCAGTGGGACCCGCAACCTTTCCATACCGACCCGCAGTCGCCTACCAACGTGGTGTTCGGCGGCCATGCAGCCAGTGGCTGGCACACCGCCGTGGCCACCATGCGCATGGTGGTGGAGGGCATGGGCCGGCGCGTGGCCGGCGGGCTGGTCGGCATGGGCATCGACGAACTGAAATGGCCGCGTCCGACCCGGCCGGGCGACACGCTGTCGGTCGAGCTGACGGTGCTGAGCCGCAAGCGCTCCAGCAAGCAGCCGGGCTACGGCGTGGTCAACTGGCACTGGACCACCCGCAACCAGCACGGCGAGATTGCCATGACGATGAAGAACGCCAGCTGGATGAAATGCCGCTCGTCCGAGGCCGGGGACAACGAAGCATGAACGATGTCGCTGAACTGGCCTGCCGCCTGCCCAAGGCCGAGCTGCACCTGCACATCGAAGGCACGCTGGAGCCGGAACTGGCCTTCGAGCTGGCCCGCCGCCACGGCGTGACGCTGGCCTGGCCCGATGTGGCGGCGCTGCGTGCCGCCTATGATTTCGACAGCCTGCAAAGCTTTCTCGATCTTTACTACGCCGGCGCCGACGTGTTGCGGGACGAACAGGATTTCTACGACCTGACCCGCGCCTACCTCGAGCGGGCGCGGGCCGACAACGTTCGCCACGTCGAGATCTTCTTCGACCCGCAAACCCACACTGCCCGCGGCGTGCCGTTCGGGACAGCGATCGGCGGCATCCTGCGCGCGCTGGAGGATGGCGAGCGCGATTTCGGCATCAGTTTCCGCTTGATCATGTCCTTCCTGCGCCATCTGTCCGAGGCAGACGGCTTGGCCACGCTGCAAGAGGCGCTGCCTTGGCGCGACCGCATCGACGGCGTGGGGCTGGATTCGAGCGAGCTGGGGCATCCGCCGTCCAAGTTCGAGCGCCTGTTCGCTCGCTGCCGCGAACTGGGGCTGCGCGTGGTGGCCCACGCCGGCGAGGAAGGTCCAGCCGAC